>NZ_JAVRBM010000004.1:0-213555 GCF_034531255.1 Nostoc sp. ChiQUE01b
TCAGTTAAGGAAATTTATCCGTTGAGGCAGGCAGGGGGAGCAGGGGATGCAGGGGGAGCAGGGGATGCAGGGGAAGCAGGGGGAGAAAAAAAAGCTTATCTGAACCGTATTGGATTATACAGCAGATTTCAAGTTGAGGAGGGGTGTACTTTATTGACTTGTGGTGTAAGTAACAATACCTTTGCTAATTTCCGAAGCTTGAACAATGATTTGCTGTTTAGGGCGATCGCTCTGTATTATCGCAACAGTGCCATTGGTGCGATCGCTATTTTTGATGATAGAGAATATGCCTATTGTGAAGTTATTTTGTTGATAATATAGCACAAGCCTTGGTGGTTAGGACATCAAGAGATGATAAAACTTAGACACCAAAAGACTTTTCACCCAGTCCCCAGTCCCTTGCTATATAATATACAAATTTTTTTTGGGCGCTAACAGGTTATACAGTTGAACAGATAGTTAATATCAGTAGTCCTGTTTGTTAAAAAATCTATGCAGATACATCAGGTGATTGAAACCTACGATCAAGGAGCGGTGGATTATGACGCAATTCTAAAGCGTTACTGGCACATCGATCGCGAACCTCTAATTGCTTCCTTGCAGCTGAAGCCAGGACAAACTGCCTTAGATGCTGCGGTAGGAACTGGTATTAATCTTCCAGCCTATCCTGAAGGTGTACGTGTCGTCGGTGTCGATCTTTCTCATAAGATGATGGATGAAGCACGTAAAAAATCCGTATCCGCAGATATCACTTTCAAGGTATCGGATCTTTGCAATCTTGATTTTTCTGATAATACCTTTGATGCCGCAGCGTCGGGATATACGCTCTGTGTCGTTAACAATCCGGTCTGTGCACTTGCAGAAATTCTGCGAGTTACCAAACCTGGTGCCTTGATTGCCATTCTCGATTACTGCAAATCACAAGATCCAGAGATTCAAAAATGGCAAGAGTTGATATCTGATGCAGCTTCACAGCTAGGCTTTCCGACAGGCAAGATCAAGTGGGATGCATTGATGGATTATGACGAATTGATTTACAACAGCAAGCTTCCCATTGAAGTGCTTACAGACGATCGCATAGAAAGTCCAAACCCGTTTTTATGTGGTTGTCAATTACTGCTTAAAAACTCAAAAGGTTAAAAGCAATAGGATCGCACTCTTTAAGGGAGGTTAGGGGGAATCAACAAGTGCCTAAAATTACAGCCAATCACTTTTAAAACATCCTCTTAGACTCTCTGATTTTACCTGTAGATTAACGTATAGGACTCCGATTTGATTTTTGAAAATATATTGAGACTGAAAAGCCTGTTTTATAAGGATTTCATTTGAAATCTTGTTCAGAAATCAGACAGGAGTCCTATAGCAGCAGTGAGGTTCAGCCATTGATTAAGCCTCGCAATTCCAGTAACTGAGTCTACCTCTAGCCCTCGCTGATGTTTAATTGTTCTAACTTTTGTCTAATCAAAATTTCAACTTCCTCAATCTCTGCATTCGATTTTGGGATGTCAAAAGTCTCTGGAGATGCTTCAGAAGTAAAGCGGTTAACAAAGGCACGGAATGCTGCTTTGTTGTCGGGGTGAGCAATGACGAAAGCTCTTAACTCAGTTTTGGTCATGCAATTAAAGTCAGACTTCATGACAAGAACCTCCAAAAACCATTGCGATAGATTTCTATTTCTATGTTATCTCCTGCCATTTTGAGCGATCGCTACAAAATTAAGATTTACTTTGTTTAGCGATGATTACGCAATCGAATTTTACAGGTAATTTTGAAACAGTTCTAAAACATGTTGCCAAGCATCAGGAGCCGCTTCTGGGTTATAACTTGGGTGCTGGGCTAAAAATGGGTATTGATCTTTAAAGAATCCGGCGAAGAATCCGTGTCCAGCGTCGTATCGAAATACATGATGATTTATTTGATGTTTCTGGAGTTCCGCCTCAATTTGCTCGTTTTCTTCCTGGGAAACTAATGCATCTCTTGTACCAAAAAATGTATAAATAGTACCTGTAATTTCCGAGGTGCGATTAATAGTTGGAGTGTCTTCACCATAACTAGCAGTGGTAATCCCGCCACCATAAAACGAAGCTGTGGCTTTGATCTCTGGTAAAGTTGCAGCCATATAAGCAACATGACCACCAAAACAGAAACCAATGACACCAATCGCATCATCATTGACATTGGGTAAAGTTTTGAGATAATTAATGGTAGCTTGAATATCGCTGAATATCTCTTGATATTTGACTTGTTGATAATATTCCAAGCCCAGTTGATAGGCTTCTGGGCTATACCCAACATCTTCAGGACTAAAGTCAGCCTCAAAACCGGGAGCAATACGTTGATACATCGCCGGGGCGATCGCTACATAACCTTGTTTAGCGATTAGTTCGGTGATATCTCGAATATTACTATTGATTCCAAAAATTTCTGGAAAAACTATAACTGCGCCAAAGGTTCCATTTTGTGCTGGTTGAACTAAGTAAGCATCGATTTCTAAGTCATTGTTAGGTACTTTGACATAGCAAGTGTTAATTTCGATGTTTGTTGTTTCTAGCATCTTTGTTTTAACGAAATTTATACCAATTCATCTATTCTGACTGTTTTTTCACACCAATGGGCGATGACTACGACAGGCAGAAACACCAGAGTGTTACTCTGCTCAATAAAGGGAAATTGCCTACCTCAAGTATGACTTTGTTGTTATCAGCAGATCGGATGAATTTCTAACCTTTGATCTAACTTTTAAATAGATGCCATCTCAAACTTCTGGAAGATCCCAAGGGTTTTTGATTTGTGCGACCTTACATAAAGCAAGCATAAAGACTCAAAACTAATAATCACAACAAAAAACAATGCCCGATCAAAGTTTTAGAACAAATGTTCCAGAAGTTGACCCAACGGAGATTGAAGATAATCGAACTGCGATCGCTGACGAACATCGCTCGTTCCTGGAAAAAGTGCAGGTCAAAGCCGGATTTGCAGATCCTTATGACGCAAGAGATTTTACCGAAGTTGTGTTTCGCGTGATGCGCGACGTGATGACGACAGAAGCTAGCGATCGCGTCGAGGCAGAACTGCATACAGAGGCAGTGCCTACTGATGAGAAAGCACTCCAGTTTGAAGTATCCGATCTCTGGAAAGACACCAATCCCATTGTGGGATTTTTAAGCCGGGTTCGTCCACCTTGGAAAGGCCCAGGTATCTTCAATATCGATTCCGATCGCTTCTTGTTCCGAGTTGCTAATGAAAGCGGAATGCCGCGCTCAGTAGACCGAGAGCAAGCGGTTAAAGCAGTGTTTTCTGCCACCAAAGACGAACTTTCCGAAGAACGAATTCAGGAAATTGCTAGCTGGCTACCTGATTATGTACGTCAGCTTTGGGAGCAGGCTTAATTAGAAAGCTAAAAGAAGTCAAGCCTGTTTGTGAGTAGCGATCGCAAACAGGCTTTCTATATGATAGGTTTACCCGACAGCAAACTCTGTATACTGCCTTACATGAGGTGCATGATATGCTATCACAATATCTTGCTTAGGCACTCCCTCCCTCACGAGTTGATCTGCGATCGCATCCTCCGTTCCGTCATGCTGCACCCAAATTTTCCCATCCTTGATATCTATATGCAGCACACAGCCGTAAATCCGGGTACTGCTATTTTTCCAGCCCACATGCACAAGCTGATAGTGGTCTTTTGTAGTATCAAAAATACTTTGACTTTCTATTGGATCGCTTTCAGAACGCAACTTTGCTCGCGCCGTCAATAATCCCTGAATTAGTTCACGATACAAAATTAGCTTATCCATTCTGCAATCTCCTGTTTTTCTGTGTCATACACCAAAAGGGGAATTTTGTTACGGACAATGACAGTTTGAATAAATGGATATCTGAAAAATCGCTTATAAACGTCGAGCGGAACTGCCAAATACAACCGCCGCTCTGGATCATCATCTTCCAACGCAATGCGGTAGTTAATAAATTGTCCAATTGCAGTATGGAACTCAGAAATCGTTGAAGGTGCTAAAAACGTTTTGATTTCAACTGCAATCTTTTCCTCATCCTTTGTCGCTGCTAGCAACAGTTCTGCACCCAAGTCGATGTAAAAATCAACAAACCCCAAATCAATGTGGTACGGATCATGAGTAATTATCCACCCTTCCTTCTCAAGGGCAGTTCTAACCAGTTCATGAAACGTATCTCTTGCAGACATCGTAGACAGCTAACCACAAAGATAAAGTCTTTGGCTAAATTCTATCGTGCATCCCACTAAAGCAGTACCAGGCGTAAATACGTTCGGCTTTGCATAACCTGAAGGGTATCGCGCAGTCGTTTTGTAGAAAAAAGAATATATAGACCGCAGTATTATATCACCTCACAACCAAATGTGTGAGAAAATAATATTGTTATCTTATAGCCAGTGCGATGCCGACGGTGGGCTACGATTTATGATTTCTACTAATTATGCCTTATAGTCAGTTTACAACTATCAGTAAAGTTAAAGAAGCCTTCGGGTTAAAAACCCAGGAAGGTGGGCGATTTATTCCTATAACTGAATCAATTGAAGCATCTGCTACACTGACGGCATATCTTGAAGAAAGTCTGCCACTAGCTTCTTCAGCAAGTGAAAAAGCACGTTCAGAAGGAATTATTTACCCAGTATTATTAGAAGTTAGACGAATATTAAACCGCCAAATTAGCTTATTCTCTGGAGAAGATTTTACAGTTGACGAAGCAGCTGGACTTAATGGAATGTGTGATTTTCTTTTGAGTCGTTCACCGGAAGTGCTAGAAATTGAAGCACCTGCAATTGTAATTGTAGAAGCAAAAAAAGCTGATTTAAGAACTGGGTTCGGACAATGTATTGCAGAAATGGTTGCCGCACAAAGATTCAACACCGCAAAAAATCGTCCAATTGCGGTAATCTATGGTTCTATTAGCAGTGGTACACAATGGCGATTCCTGAAGCTGGAGGATAATATTGTCACCATCGACTTGATGGATTATCCTTTGCCACCTGTAGAGCAAATTCTTGGATTTTTAGTTTGGATGGTTCAAAACAGTTGATATATACATAGGTATTGCAATATGACATCACCTCACAAGTAAATCTAGCGAATATTTATTAATAGAACAGGATGAACCTTTTGTTGAACGCTATAGTAAACAAGCCAAAGGTTGGTTGCTCAGTGATTTTAGCAGCTTAGAGATATCTATTTCTTTAGATTCAGTTGCGATCGCATTATCGATGACAGAAATTTATCGCGGCGTTGTTTTTGAGTAAATCAGCTTTGTGACGATGTATACTTTGGGAGGAGTGCGATCGCACTACAATGCGATTGGTAAATGAGAGTTAATCGTTATAATCCGAAATGCTGAGATACTCTTTCTATTGTCAAACGAGCTTTCTGACTTTCCATTTTACATTTTATATTCTTGTATGAAAAAAAACCTTTTTCCCAGTATGCTTGACTTCTAGGCACTGCTTTAATCCATTCAACACGGACAAGGTACTCGGATTTATCAAGGTCATCTACATATTCATCCATTTCTGGGGCAAAAAGTTGTACATCTAGGATTGGTACTTGTTGCCCGTTGAATAATAACTTGAAGTCTTTTAAAGGTACAGCAGAATCTTTTACTAGACCAACACCGACATAACCAGTTTTGGGTATGTGGACGAATACACGCGACCCAGGAAGCAACTTTATTATACCTTTGTTAAATTTTTTCTCACTACCACTAGAAATAAAACCATATTTTCGGCAGTCTTCCCAGTTTCGATGTTTACCTTCACCAATACTTACATAAAAATCACAACCATTCCAAGGTTCATTATCTGTTTTGGCGTTTGATTTACTGGCTTTTTTTTCGGATTTTTTAGGCTGAGTGATCATCTTTGATCTAATAATTGGTGCATCTGAATTTAAATAACTATCTTGTTCTTCAATCCGAGGTATTATTGTAGTATTTCTCTTAATATAGTCTTTTAATTCCGGTATATTAATCTCACCACTACTTGACCATGAGTGTTCAAACCATTCTCTAATTTCATTGATATGATTACTTTCGTCTAGCAAAATTGACATTTCTGCTCTTTGAGTGATACCCATTGCAGTCAAGTTTGCAGAACCTACTAAGCATAAATGGTCGCCAAGAATAACTTTTGTATGTAAATTTATATAATGATGAATTTTATATTTATTGCCAATGATGAAATTAATTATTTCTTCTCTTGCTTTATCTTGAAAAGCATTAAGCCAAGCTTCTACATCAGAAATAATACGCCACTTTCCTGGCTTGTGTAAGAATGTTTTAATATAGCTAACATCAATATAGGGACAAGCTATCAGTAATTCTTTACTATTATTACTCACTTGATGAATAGCTTTATCAAAAGGTGAAATTCCACCATTTATACTTTCATTGGTATGATATATCAGCTTACTACTCATAAAATATTAGATTAAAATATACTATATTTCATAATAATATCAATACTTTTTTGATTAACATCAGTGTTAATACATAATACGAGTAATTCTAGATATATTGGTATGAGAACTCAGATAATGTATAAACTCTTTCATACGCAGCTATTCCCAGTCTTCGTACTTCAAGCCATCAATACGGCTGAATTCGCAGGTCTTGTGGGTGACAAAGGTGAGGTTGTTTGCTAAGGCGATCGCAGCAATTAACAAATCATTTGCTCCAATTGGAGTCC
The DNA here is from genome assembly GCF_034531255.1 of Nostoc sp. ChiQUE01b. Taxonomy (NCBI): domain Bacteria; kingdom Bacillati; phylum Cyanobacteriota; class Cyanophyceae; order Nostocales; family Nostocaceae; genus Nostoc; species Nostoc sp. ChiQUE01b. Next base: position 6,713 of record NZ_JAVRBM010000004.1, read on the forward strand.
CCAAAGCATCAAGACGAGCGCGAATATTTCCAGCTATTTGTGCAGCTTGACGATCCAGTGGCAAATCAGCAAACTCAGCAAACAAATTTTCTAGATGAGTGAGGTTTCTATTAACGTTTATGCTTTTGTAAGCTCCGTAATACAGTTTGCTATAAACAACCGTACAGATGTAAATTTCCCTAGAAGGAATTAAACCCCGTCCATTTTGAAACCTGGAGTTTTTAAAGAAAGTGTATTATTCGGTCGTGGCTTGAGTTCTGAACTTTACCCTGATTCCAACAAACTATGGTTTTCAAGGTAGACGCGGTTTAATAGAGTTTTTTGAGTAACAGGTGAACTTGGTGAATTTAGAATTTGGATACACGCATTTGTATCTAGGAGGTAGGCCATTGAATCTCCTCCCGTTCCTCAAAAGGAAGCTGTTCTGGACGTTCAAGCGGATCACCTTCCCAACTACCTATTACTTCTTCAACAAATTTCCGAGAGTATCCTAGTTCTTCCGGCGTTTTGGTTGGAGACTGTGAAGATTTTGGCATAAGAGGTTGAAAGACAATCACTACATCTAATTCTTGGTTGGCAACTTCAGGCGGAAGCTGGATTTGCAGAATTCCATCATCACCAATATATGTTCTAATTTTAATGCTATCCATAACTGACCTGCAAGTTGATTATATTATCAGTATTTGGGCAAGTTTAACTTTGTGTATAAACCATTTCCATTTTCAACTTTTCAATCTCCAACTTTAACTTATCATTCTCTATCCTCAATTTAGCATTCTCCTCCCTAATCAACTCAACTTCATTTCTCTTACTTAACGCCTGATTAATCGCTAACTTCCGCATATCTAGCGAGAACCAACGCTGATAAGTTTGGGTGTGAACTTGCACACTATGCCCCAAATTATCCGCCGCCGCTTTAATTGGTATCCCCAAAATATGCGCCCGAATTGCCCAAGCGTGACGTAAATCATACGGTTTAAAATCCAATCCGATTTTACGAAACCACCAACTAACTCGCTGTGTTAACGCTGTTATCTCAGCATGATTAGTCTTATCTTTTTTAGCGATCGCACTCTCCAACATCTCCAAATATTTAGGATTTCTCAAATCAAATTCCTCAATCCATTGCCGATATAATGGTAATGCTTGTCTCTCACCAGTTTTGCAATCATTATGAACTTTCCATGTCAAATCTAAATTTTCTGGACTCAACCACCAATCAATATCAGGATTAATAAAAAGTTCCCTTGGACGTAAACCAAAAACTGCTAACATTCCATACGTCCAGCGCCAAAGTTGCCAGCTATCTTGAACATTTTGATTAACTTGATTACCTCTATTATATTGATAAACTTCAAACTTGATAATTCCCTCAGATATTTCTACATCGGTCGGTATATTTCGGGAATTATTCTCAGGCATTTTGGAATATTTCGATAAATCAATTTCGATATTGAATGTCACACAAAATGCAGCGATCGCTCTAGCGGCATTATACTTAGCCCATTCCTTATCGATTTGTTCAATTGAACCAAGCAGATTTTCAGCAGTCGCTAAATCTTTAGGATTTGTAAATCTTTTGGTGCGTGAAAAGTAATAAAAAAAAGTATGTTCGCTTTTAGTTGTGCGTTTGTGAGTTTTAAAATACTCTTCTTCAAATTTTTCAAGTAATTTTCCTATGGTTTGAAAATCTTTTTTAATTGCTTCATTTCCTAAATATTTATCATTCCATTCAAAAGTTTTACGAGCAATTAACTTTCCTAATTCATAGGCTTCTTCCTCAGCTGTCTTGAGTCCATCCAAATTAGCAGGAATATTCAAACTGAGATTGTATTGCTTTCTCCCAATTCCATTACTATCTTTATCTCCCGGTTTAATTGGTAACGTCGCCCGTAATTGCAGACTTCCATTCGATTCTCTAATTGTCACCTTTGCCTTTGCAGACTTCAAACGCAGATTAACCTTATCTAATTCCAGTAGTACTTTCGTTTTCATCATGCGTTCTTTGTTGCGGTGATTGCAGAGATGAACATAAATATCGGAGCAGGACAACATTTAGATGATGCGTGAGTCCTGAACCTGATTATGCATCGCTGTGTTTTTAGCCTATATTTAGCCTAAAAATAAATGTGTTATGGGCGAACAATGTTTATCTCTGACACTGTTTACTGCAAACATTAGGCTATTGAAAAAATTAAACTATAAAAAGGATTACTCCGGCCCTTATCACGGTTATGACGGCTTCGCCATCTTCGCTCGTGATATGGACTTGGCACTCAACAGCCCAACCTGGTCATTAATTGGCGCTCCTTGGAATGAAAAAGCTCAGGCTAAGAAGGCTGAAGCTAAGGCTAAGGCTGCCGTCTAGGGAAATGGGAGAGAGCGATAAGTAAGGATAACCTGGGGCTAAAACCCCAGGGGGGAGTTGGGAATCCAAAATTCAAAACTAAAAAATTAAAATTTCTTTTGATTTTTGCATTTTGAATTTTGAATCATATTCTCATCTCCCATCCCCGCCTCAAATCCTTATTCCTCAATCAGTAAAGAATTCAGTAAGCTTGGAGATCCAGAAATGCCTCAGAATCCAGAAAAAATTCAAGACCACGTAGAGTTATTCCACCAACCAGAATATCAACAGCTATTTGAAAACAAAAGGCAGTTTGAAAACGGTCACGACCCCGAAGAAGTACAACGGGTTGCAGAGTGGACAAAAGGTTGGGATTATCGTGAAAAGAACTTCGCTCGTGAAGCTTTAACCGTTAACCCTGCAAAAGGTTGTCAACCATTGGGAGCAATCTTTGCTGCTGTTGGTTTTGAAGGTACTCTACCTTTCGTTCAAGGTTCTCAAGGTTGCGTTGCTTACTTCCGTACCCACTTAACCCGTCACTACAAAGAACCATTCTCTGGTGTATCTTCTTCAATGACTGAAGATGCAGCCGTGTTTGGTGGTCTGCAAAACATGATTGACGGCTTGGCGAACTCTTACCAACTGTACAAGCCCAAGATGATCGCTGTCTGCACTACCTGTATGGCAGAAGTAATTGGTGATGACTTACAGTCTTTCATCAACAACGCTAAGGAAGCTGGTTCAGTTCCTCAAGATTTCCCAGTACCTTACGCTCACACCCCTAGCTTTGTTGGCTCCCACATCACTGGTTACGACAACATGATGAAGGGAATTCTTTCTAACCTGACCGCAGGTCATAAGAAAGAAACCAGCAATGGTAAAATCAACTTCATTCCAGGTTTTGACACCTATGTAGGCAACAACCGCGAAATCAAGCGGATTGCTTCTTTGTTCGGCTTTGACTACACCCTTCTAGCCGACAACAGTGACTACCTGGATTCACCTAATACAGGTGAGTTCGATATGTATCCAACTGCAACAAAGCTAGAAGATGCAGCAGATTCAATTAATGCGAAAGCTACAATTGCTCTGCAAGCACACTCTACCCCCAAAACTCGCGAGTACATTGAAAAAGAGTGGAAGCAACCAACCGCAGTTTGCCGTCCTTGGGGTATTAAGGGTACTGATGAGTTCTTGATGAAACTCAGCGAATTGAGTGGTATACCTATTCCCGAAGAATTGGAAGTTGAACGCGGTCGGGCAGTTGATGCCATGACTGACTCCCACTCATGGATTCACGGCAAGCGCTTCGCTATCTACGGCGAACCAGATTTAGTATACAGCGTTGTTGGCTTTATGCTAGAAATGGGTGCTGAACCTGTGCATATCTTGGTTCACAACAGCAACGAAGTATTTGAAGCAGAAATGAAAGAACTGCTTGCTTCTAGCCCCTTCGGTCAACATGCAACTGTATGGCCTGGTAAAGACTTGTGGCACATGCGTTCTTTGTTGTTCACCGAACCAGTAGACTTCCTGGTTGGTAACACCTACGGTAAGTACTTGTGGCGTGACACCAAGATTCCCCTCGTGAGAATTGGCTACCCCATCATGGATCGTCACCACTTACACCGCTACTCCACCATTGGTTATCAAGGTGTGATCAACCTCCTCAACTGGACTGTAAATACCCTGTTTGAAGAAATTGATCGCAACACCAACATTCCTTCTAAGACAGATATTTCCTACGACTTGATTCGTTAGAAATTGCGTAGAAACACAACGTGTTAATTAAAGGGTGAAGAAGGGGAGTGGGGAGTAGGGAATAGGGAATAGGGAAATATCCAAACCCAATGCCCAATCCCCAATGCCCAATCCCCAACTTCCCTTTTTATTGATAGCATTTACCCAAGGTATATTATAGATGGAAACCATCAATCACACTCACGAACATACTCACACTCATCCTCATCCTAATTACCATCCACCTAACTATAAAAAACGAGGATGGTTCAACAATCTTCTTAATCCCTTGAGGCGTGTAGTGGATGGAATTAAGGTTAAAAATAATCGCTTCGCTCATTTAATTTGCCAAACAATTCCTTGTTGTTGTCCCTTTGAGCGACAAATTAAATTATTTGGGAAGTGTATTGATATCCCACCATTGTGCAAACTCAATCCTTTATATGACGAATTTGTAGGATTGCGTTTCCGCGCTTTATCTTACCTCAGCGATGTATGTGGAGAGGATGTCACAAAATACATTTGTTAATTATTGGGCATGGGGCATTGGTCATTGGTCATTGGTAGAGACGCGATTAATCGCGTCTGTACAATAGTCAATTCAAATGACAAATGACAAAGGACAATTAACAATTAAGAGAAGAGAGATGAAAATCACCCAAGGCAAAATCAACGAGCTGCTGACTGAAACAGGATGCGAGCATAATCAGCACAAACAAACGGAAAAGAAAAACAAGTCATGCGCTCAACAGGCACAACCTGGCGCGGCTCAAGGGGGCTGCGCTTTTGATGGTGCAATGATTGCTCTAGTGCCGATCGCAGATGCAGCTCATTTAGTCCACGGGCCGATCGCCTGTGCTGGTAATTCCTGGGGTAGTCGTGGTAGTCTGTCGTCTGGCCCGCAACTCTACAAAATGGGCTTTACCACTGACTTGGGTGAAAATGATGTCATCTTCGGTGGCGAAAAGAAGCTTTACAAAGCGATTCTGGAACTCAAAGAGCGCTACCAACCAGCAGCAGTATTCGTCTACGCCACTTGCGTTACAGCCTTAATTGGTGATGATATGGATGCCGTCTGCAAAGCGGCGGCTGAGAAAATTGGTATTCCTGTTGTTCCCGTCATTGCCCCAGGATTCATTGGCAGTAAAAATCTCGGCAACCGTTTTGGCGGTGAATCTTTGTTAGAATATGTTGTCGGCACAGCAGAACCGGAACATACAACGCCCTATGATATTAACTTAATCGGTGAATACAATATCGCCGGTGAAATGTGGGGAGTAACACCACTGTTAGAAAAATTAGGCATCCGTATTTTGTCTAAAATTACGGGCGATGCTCGCTACAATGAAATTCGCTACGCCCACCGCGCCAAGCTCAACGTCATGATCTGCTCGCGAGCGCTGCTCAACATGGCGAGAAAGATGGAGGAGCGTTACAACATCCCCTACATTGAAGAGTCTTTCTACGGCATCGATGATATGAATCGCTGTCTGCGAAACATCGCTGCTAAATTAGGCGATCCTGATTTACAGGAGCGCACAGAAAAGCTGATTGCAGAAGAAACAGCTGCTTTAGATTTGGCACTGGCTCCTTATCGCGCTCGACTCAAAGGTAAGCGGGTTGTTTTGTATACAGGTGGTGTCAAGAGTTGGTCGATTATTTCGGCGGCTAGAGATTTGGGCATTGAAGTTGTTGCTACCAGTACTCGAAAAAGTACTGAGGAAGATAAAGCCAAAATCAAGAAGTTGATTGGCAACGATGGCATCATGTTGGAGAAGGGCAACGCTAAGGAATTGCTACAACTGGTTAAAGACACCAAAGCAGATATGCTGATTGCTGGTGGACGTAACCAATACACCGCTTTGAAAGCTCGAATTCCTTTCCTTGATATCAACCAAGAACGCCACCATCCTTATGCAGGTTATGTAGGGATGATTGAAATGGCGCGGGAATTGTACGAAGCTCTCTATAGCCCGATTTGGGAACAAATACGCAAACCCGCTCCTTGGGAAGAAGCTGAATTGCATTCAAATGTAGTAAGTGAGGCGTGGAGGGGATGAGGGGGATGAGGGGGATAAGGGGGATGAGGAAGAATAATAATTGTTTGTTTGCTTGCTTTCTTTACTCCCTCATCTCCCCCTACTCCCTCATCTCTTCTAGTAGATGCTATTTCTGAAAGCAACAAGGAGGTAGTTTAATGGCGATCGTTACTGTTTCTAACAAAGCACTGACAGTTAATCCCCTCAAGCAAAGTCAAGCTTTGGGCGCAACCTTAGCCTTTTTGGGATTGAAAGGGACGATGCCCTTATTCCACGGTTCCCAAGGTTGTACTGCTTTCGCTAAAGTTGTGCTGGTGCGGCATTTCCGGGAAGCGATTCCCCTAGCTACCACAGCGATGACGGAAGTCACTACTATCTTGGGTGGTGAAGAGAATGTGGAGCAAGCAATTCTGACTTTGGTGGAAAAGGCTAATCCAGAAATTATTGGTTTATGTAGTACTGGGTTAACGGAAACTAGAGGCGATGACATTGAGGGTTTTCTGAAGGAAATCCGCGATCGCCATCCCGAATTGAATGATTTAGCGATCGTTTTTGCACCTACTCCAGATTTTAAAGGTGCGTTGCAAGATGGCTTTGCTGTGGCTGTGGAAAGCATAGTTAACGAAATTCCTCGCGCAGGTGAACTCAGAACTGAACAAGTCACGATTTTGGCGGGTTCTGCCCTCACACCAGGGGATGTACAGGAAATCAAAGAGATAGTCACGTCTTTTGGACTAGTGCCAATCTTTGTACCTGACCTTGGCGCTTCCCTAGATGGTCATCTAGAGGATGGTTATAGTGCGGTTACAGTCAGTGGGACTACCTTAAAACAGCTACGAGAAGTCGGTAGCTCTGCTTTCACCCTCGCATTAGGTGAAAGTATGCGGGGGGCCGCCAAGATTCTCGAAGAACGCTTTGACACGCCTTATGAGGTGTTTAGCGAACTGACAGGATTAGAACCAGTAGATGAATTTATCCAAGCATTGGCGATTCTGAGCGGTAATAGCGTACCCGAAAAATACCGCCGCCAACGTCGTCAGTTGCAAGATGCGATGCTGGACACCCACTTTTACTTTGGTGCAAAACGAGTTTCTTTAGCGCTGGAACCAGATTTGTTGTGGTCAATAGTGCATTTCCTGCAATCGATGGGAGCGCAAATTCATGCGGCGGTGACAACCACGCGATCGCACCTCTTAGAAAAACTCCCGGTTAAAAACGTTACAATCGGTGATTTGGAAGACTTTGAGAGCCTAGTAGACGGTTCTGATTTGCTGATTGGTAACTCGAATGTTGGTGCGATCGCTAAACGGCTCTCGATTCCTCTTTATCGTCTAGGACTGCCAATTTATGACCGCTTAGGTAATGGTCAATTTACCAAAGTTGGCTATCGAGGCACGATGGAACTTGTGTTTGGCATCGGCAACCTGTTTTTAGAGCAAGAAGAAGCGAGAGTTAAGCAGTTCCAAGAGTTAGGAATTGTGAGCGCTGAGTTTTGAATTAACACTTCAAAATTCAAAACTTTAGAGAGGAGAATTACGATGAAAATTGCCTTCACGACGAGTGACCGAGTTCATATTAATGCTCACTTCGGATGGGCGAAAATGATTGATGTTTACGAAATTACCGATGAGGGATATCACTTCGTAGAAACCCTCACCTTTGAAGGCGAACTCAAAGAAGATGGGAATGAAGACAAAATCACCCCAAAACTTGAAGCAATAGGCGACTGCACAATTATTTATGTCACAGCAATTGGTGGTAGCGCTGCTGCTCGGTTAATCAAGAAAGGTGTCACCCCAGTGAAGGCGCGATCGGAAGAAGAAGAAATTAGCGAAGTGCTAAATAAGCTAGTGAAAACCCTCAAAGGTAATCCTCCACCTTGGTTGCGTAAAGCTTTACAGCAAAAACCCACAAATTTTGCCGATGAAGTTGAAGATGAGGCAACAGTATGACCGCAAATAATAGTGTTAATGGAACTGCTACAACTGAAGTCTTGAACTCGCCTTTTCTGAAGGTATTAATTAAACAAATCCGTGGTCAAGACAGCTATGGAGTTTATCGTACTTGGTCGGATGAGTTGATTCTCAAACCCTTTATTGTCACCAAGCAAAAGAAACGGGAAATCTCCGTTGAGGGCGAAGTTGATCCGATCACTCAAGCACGAATTATGGCATTTTTTCGAGCTGTAGCTGCTGGAATTGAACAAGAAACAGGTTTAATATCCCAGGTTGTAGTTGATTTAAGCCATGAAGGATTTGGCTGGGCGCTAGTTTTTTCTGGTCGTCTTTTGTTAGCTGTGAAAACCTTGCGAGATGCTCATCGCTTTGGCTTTGACTCGCTAGAGAAATTAGCCCAAGAGGGAGAAAACTACGTCAATAAAGGTCTTGATTTGGCGAAACGCTTTCCTGAAGTTGGCAAAATTTAATTAGTCATTAGTCATTGGTCATTGGTCATTAGAAAAAGACAAATGACTAATGACAAAAGACAAATGACAAAATTGGTCATTAGTAAAAGACAAATAACTAATGACAAAGGACAAAGGACAAATGACAATTGAGGAACTACAAGGGCAAATCAGACGGCTCAACAGCAAAGCAGGTCAAATGAAGATGGATCTGCATGATTTAGCTGAAGGACTGCCAACAGATTACACACAACTAATGGATGTTGCCGCCGCAACTTATGAAATCTATCGCCAGTTAGATGAACTGAAGCAACATCTGAAACAATTGGAGAATGCTAAATGACTGGAACTATTGATGAATTCAAGAAGCTCGTAGACGCAGAAGAATTTTTTCAATTCTTTAACATGTCCTACGATTTAGAAGTTGTGAATGTAAATCGTCTACATATTCTGAAAAAGTTTTCTCAATATATCCAGGAAATTGATGATAATTCTCCTGACTGGAGTCAAGAAGAAAAATTAAATCAATATTCTTTGGCTTTGCAAAAAGCTTATCAGGTATTTATCGAATCAACACCCCACGAACAAAAGCTGTTCAAAGTGTTTAACGACAAGCCGAAAAATGTAGTCACACTGACAGAAATCACTTCTGATTAGGAGGTATAAATTGGTTAACCTGACGCCTACCGAATTAGAACGCTATCGTCGCCAAATGATGCTTCCGAATTTTGGCGAAACAGCACAGAAGCGCCTGAAGTCAGCGACAGTTCTGGTGACAGGTGTGGGGGGATTAGGCGGTACGGCGGCGCTTTACTTAGCAGTAGCGGGCGTTGGGCGGCTAATTCTAGTCCGGGGTGGTGACTTGCGGCTAGATGATATGAATCGTCAGGTTCTCATGACTGATGATTGGGTAGGTAAGCCAAGGGTATTCAAAGCTAAAGAAACTCTGGATGCAATTAATCCTGATGTCCAAGTGGAAGCTGTTCATGATTACATCACCCCGGAAAATGTAGACTCGTTAGTGCAGTCCGCCGATATGGCTCTTGATTGCGCTCACAATTTTACAGAGCGCAATTTGTTAAATGAAGCCTGTGTGCGATCGCGTAAGCCAATGGTGGAAGCCGCAATGAATGGGATGGAGGCTTACCTGACGACGATTATTCCTGGTGTGACTCCTTGTTTGTCTTGTCTGTTTCCAGAAAAGCCTGATTGGGATCAGCGCGGCTTTTCTGTTATCGGCGCTGTTTCTGGGACACTAGCTTGTCTAACAGCTTTGGAAGCTATCAAGCTGATCACCGGGTTTAGTCAGCCTCTATTGTCGCAATTGCTGACAATCGACCTGAATCGGATGGAATTTGCTAAACGCCGTTCTCACCGCGATCGCTCTTGTCCAGTATGCGGTAATAGTGCGCCTTGGAGACACGCGCAATCGAATTCAATGGAAGCCACAGGGATTACACAAAATAGTCATTAGTCATTGGTCATTGGTCATTAGCAAAAGACAAAGGACAACTGACAAAAGACAACCCACATCTGAAATCAAAACAAGTAATCGCTACAAATCAGGAGACTTAATGGCTGTTATATTATCAGAAAAAGCAGAATTTCATTTGCGGGCATTCCTCAAAGGTTCCGCACCCGACGCTAATGGCGCAACTAAAGGTGTCCGCATCTCGGTAAAAGATGGTGGTTGCAGTGGCTATGAATATGCGATCGATATCACCAGCAAGCCCCAACCAGATGATTTAGTAAGTCAGCAAGGCAAAGTACTGGTTTACGTTGATGCCAAAAGTGCACCCTTATTAGACGGAGTTATCGTTGACTTCGTTGAGGGAGTGATGGAAAGCGGTTTTAAATTCATCAACCCCAATGCAACTGATACCTGCGGTTGTGGAAAGTCTTTTAAAACAGGCGACTGTACGCCTACTGGTGTACCTTGCAGCTAACATCATTCTATTAGTGCTAAGTCAATTGTAGAGACTTCCCATAAACGCACTCCGCAGAGTTTCAATGCCCTTGAGATAGCTTCTAGTTCGGGTTGCATCCCTTATCTCTATAAAGAAGCTGACTAAACTTAGCATCTCTGTAAGAAGAAGGGAAGTAAAAAGTAGGATAGGTTGCTCAAAAACTTCAGAAATTACACCAACTGTATAACGTTTGAGGAGAATCAGAAAATGGCTTCCTACCAAGTTAGATTAATCAACAAAAAAGAAGACATCGACACCACAATTGAAGTTGACGAAGAAACCACCATCTTAGAAGCAGCAGAAGAAAATGGTATTGAGTTGCCCTTTTCATGTCATGCAGGCTCTTGCTCTAGCTGTGTTGGTAAAGTTGTCGAAGGTGAAGTTAATCAAGACGATCAAAACTTTTTAGATGACGATCAGGTTTCTAAAGGATACGCTCTACTTTGTGTAACTTATCCTCGTTCTAATTGCACAATTAAGACACATCAAGAAGCATATCTGGTCTAAATTATTACTTTGGTTGCTCTATTTTGCAACTAAATAAAAGATTAAGGATGAAGGATGAAAATATACTTCCTTCTTCCTTTCACAATTCCTAATTTATAATTAAAATGTTTACCAGCTTTAGTGTTACTGGCTGTTCATTAGAATTATTGAGAACGGGAGAGCGAGGAATCGTAACTTTCTGTAAAACTCAGAATAAAACAATATTGAAAAAACTTATATCAATGGGAATAGTAACAGGAACTCATATCACTTTAAAACAACACTTTCCCTCTTTGATTATCAATATTGAGAATATAGATTTTGTACTAGATTTAGAAAGTGTCCAAGCCATTTATGTCCGCATTATTGATAATTCCATTAATTAATCTTTATATATAGCTTTACTTAATTATTTCTGAAAAATAAGATCCCTGGCTTTTTAAATAAGTGAAATATCTGTGATTTTCAATTCTTAAAAATTTAATATGATTGCTGTAATTACGCTTGACTAAGCTATTGCACTATTTTAGTCATTAAATTATATAAATCAATAGGCGATGTGCGACTTTTTTTAATTCTTGTGGGATGGACATCTTGTCCGTCCTTTCTGGGCAGGCAAGATACCTACCCCACAATGGAATCAAGATTTAACAAAATTAAGTTGCACACAGCGTAATCAATGCAATTTGATATGAAAAATAGAGCGGCTTGCAAAGGAAGCCAACTCTATTTTTTAATCAACAGCAACTATCACATCTGATGCTTTAATCACAGCATAAGCCTGCTTACCTTCTGTAAGTGATAGCTTTTCTGCTGATGATTTTGTGATGATTGATACTAGCTCTACTCCTGGCGCTAGTTCTAAAGTTATCTCAGTATTAACTGAACCATGTACAACTTTTTTGACAACACCTTTAAGAGAATTACGAGTGCTAATTTCCATGTTTTTAATTTGCTAAATTTAACTATTTATACTTTAGTAAGTTAGCAAGTTTTGATTTTAAAACTAGCTTTTTTTAAGATATCTTAATAATTTTGAAATAATTCTCATTTACTTAACAGTAGTATCTCTGCTTGACGAGCATTACACAAATGGGTAGGGCGGTCATTTGCTGCAAAAAGTAAGATAAAAATTAAAAAAAAGTAACTATTGATGGATATTATCATCAATTTAATATAGCTAGTGAATTATGTATAAACACTGAGGTTATAAAGCATTTACGTATTTATAATAACTAGATTAAAAAGAGGTTTATATTGTGCAGGATCGACTTAATACAACAAGACAAAATCTATTTTTTGAACACTTAAGTCCAGGTGTAGGCGTAGGATTTCCTGTTCCTAAAGACTGGTTGCCAATAACAAGTTTTCCTTTACTAATCATAGTAGGTATGAGTGGCGTGGGAAAAAGCACAATCACAAAAGCTTTGGTTGAAGAAGGCTTAGATTTCACACTTTTACCTAATCGTCGTATTTTAACTGAACGCGTAATAATTGCGCCAATGTTAAAAATGCAAGAGAAACTTATGCAACCCGATTGCCGGATTAAACGCCTAACTTATACTCACCTTTATCGAGAATACTTCCCTGGTGGAATGGGTCACATTTTAGCTTCGCTACACATCAATTCACAAAAAGTCAACTCTATGTTAGTTTTCGATAGTTTGCGTGGTGAAAATGAGGTTAGCTATGCAGCTAAGATTTTAAAAAATGCTAAATTTGTAATGTTGACTGCACCAAATACAGTGCGTTTAGAAAGACTTTTGAAACGTCATGATTCTTTTGATTGGATTGCTAGTCAAGAGTTAGATGGTAATATGCAAACTATCCCAGAAGCACTGACAAACTTTGCTAGTTTGGGCGTACCAGAGGCTTCTGCTTATTTTACTCTTAAAGAAGAACAAGAAATTTTAGAACTTGTAGGTAAACAAGTTGTCACAGGTGTAGAATTGCGAAACAAACTAAAAATATTTGTCGAAGAGAGTCAAAACTATGATTCGGTTTCTACGAAACAGATTTTAGAAGCGATGACTACAAGTGATCGCTCTCTTATAATTGATACTATAGTCAGTCCCCAAGAATCAGCTAAAGCAATTATTTCTCAATTATGCAAATATGGTGATATTAAAAATAACAAGTAAATATCTTAGTAAGAATTAGCTACAATAATCGCTCGATGCTGCTATCTGAATTTGCAAAGCAAAACTGTAATAATTACTGCTTTTATATGACTTTTCAAACTTTTTTAAGAGAAATATCGGGCGAGCTTTATAAATGATTCATAATTTAAACTTATAAAAAGGATAGCATATATGTAAGTTTAAATAATTTAGATAACATTTTTAAATAATGGTGAGCATTGCTCACCATTCTGTTTGCCAAGCAAATTTATATTAGTAAATTGGCAGAAATAAAGTTAACTAAGCAATACTGATGAATCAAACCAACAGTCAAAATTTGAGTGAAGCAACAACCCAATGGCTAATAACAAAAGGCTATAATCCTAGCAATTTAAATCAACCGGGTGAAAATGGTGATACAGCTTTAATGAGAGCGACAAGAGAAGGAGTTTATATAGTCGTCAAAGAACTAATTGATCTGGGTGCAGATATCAATGCTCGAAATAGCGATTGCAACAATGCTTTGTGGTTTGCTTGTTTTGGTAATCACTATGATTTAATTAATTTATTACTTGCTAGCAACATTAATATTGACAATCAAAATGATAACGGTGCAACTGTTTTAATGTATGCAGCTTCAGCCGGAAAGACAGAAGTCGTCAAGTTACTTTTACAACATCATCCTAATTTATATTTAAAAAATTTAGACGATTATAAAGCGATAGATTTTGCTAGCAACATAGAAGTCTTAAGGATAATTAAAAATGCCATCAAGTCAGATATCGGTGAAAGCCTATCATGACGCTACCAAGCATTGTTACTTATCGGTACAACTTGACCCAAATTATGTAGATGCTTCAACACAGCCATCTTCATTTAAAGTTTATCCCAAGTTTTATCGGAGAGTGAAATTAAATCTCAATAATCCTGTTCATTCTTTTATCTCATTAACCAGTGCGATAACACTAGAAAAAGTATATAAAGATGGCCCATTAAAATTACGGGTGAATCCATCAGCAGGCGCTTTGTATCCTACAGAAGTTTACGTACAGGTTCGCGGTATTGAGGGAATAGTAAATGGTATATACCATCTAGAAGTTGAGAATAATTGTCTAACTCTCATCTATGAATTAATTGATGATGGCTTAGAGAGTTATATTATACCGGGTAAAAGTATCAACGGATTCATTTTTTTGATTAGTTGTGTTTATTATAGGTCTAGCTGGAAATATCAAAACAGGAGCATAAGATATTGCTTCTTAGATAGCGGACACCATTTAGGTGCGTTCGCAGCTTCAGCTTTTCTCCACAACCGAGATATACAACTAGTTTTTGATTTTGATAAACTCACTCTCAATTCGGATTTGGGATTTGAGAATAAAGAGTTTATCACTGCTTGCGCGGTGTCAGGAGAAGTACAAGACAATAAAATCAGACGCTTAAGGCTGAAAGTTCCTTTTGTTTCTGGTACTGATTATTTTGAATCCAATCAATTTATTGAAGATGCTTATCAAGCAACTGCTCTACAAAAGAGTCGCCAGCAGAAATTAGAGTATCCTCAATTTAATTTTGATCTGGATAAATTTTACCAAACTGTTTGGGATAGACGTTCTATTAGACGTTTCCGGAAAGAGGCTATTTCTGAAGAAGATTATTTATATATAGTGCAACAACTTCAGCAGTCAATACCAACAGAAAATTATGAGGAAATAGAAATTTACTCAGTGGTGCATCGAGTAGAAGGAATGACACCTGGGTTATATAAAGGTACGTATCTGGTTAAGACGGGTAATTTTAGTGAAAAGACAGGTTACTTATGTATTAATCAGGCTATTGCTAGAGATAGCGCTGTAACTTTATTTTTTGTGTCAGATTATTTAAATTATCAAACTGCTATGCAAATAGCTGGTTTTATTGGACAGAAGCTTTATTTAACTAGTAATTATTTGGGAATTCAGTGTAGTGGGATTGGTGCTTATTATGATGACGAAACCCAAGAATTATTAGAAACAAATAAAGATGTACTTTATGGAATGGTGATTGGAATATAAGCAGGAAGCTAAAGAGAGATGCCTAGAAAGATGTATTACTTAAATGGTGATGATTCACATCCAATACAACCGACATCTGCGGATATTATACTGCGGCAACAATTAGAGTATTCTATTAGTAGATACTTCTATGATGCTTGCGATCGCACGATTCAAACTCTTCTATCTAATTGTCGGTGGTATGTCACAACCCATGCCAATGCTCTAACATTGGTAATTGAATGTCCCGATCAAGTTACTAATTGGCGTGTTCTGCAAAAAATTGTGCCAATGGGGACATTGCTATATGGAATTGTTAGCAGTGCTAAAATCCGTGTTTGTCCGCCAGAGAGTCAAGGTGTACCTTTTGAAATGAGGGTAGATGAACTTTCTGTTTATCGGGATTGGGCATAATTCAATTTTGGATTTTAGGTCGCACCTTTGGTGCGCTTTCAGCGCAACTTGGATTTTGGATTAGTTAATATTCTGGCTAATGAGTGCAGCTACCTCTTCAAAGACTACATCAGCAGAATGTTTGACAACAGGACTTAACTCTAGTCCCAAACCAAGATTTACCGCTTCAATTAAATAAACTGTCACATCTTCGGGAAAATCATTTTGAAAGATTTTCCGTCCGGCGGCTAAAGCATTATCCCAACGAAAATCGTGCAAGTTATAACTAGGTTCTGGCAAAGCTTCCAGTTCTTTTCCTGGAACTTTAAACACAGCACCCGGTTCAGAACCCGTTGAACTTGCATCAATAATTACTAATTGTTTACTACCTCTAGCTTGAAACATTACTTCCATCCCTGCGGTGCCACAGTCATATACTTGCACATTGGGATGAGGGTTTTCGGCTAGATATTTTTGTAAGCGTTGGGCAATGATTACGCCTACTGCATCATCACTGCGATTTAGATTGCCACAACCGATAATAGTTAGCATGCGATGAGATTTTATTGTTTAAGCTATCTTGTTAGGCATCTGTCTGAATTGGGAATAATGTATTCAGCTTACAGATGTTTAAGATTCAAGGGATAACAGTATAGTTTTTTGGGATGGACTAAACAAGGGAACTTTTTAGGGATTTTGCTTAGGTATTGGATATTTTTCTAAACCTGTGTCCATCTGGTTCTACAACTACAAATGCACCTACCAATTCGACTTCTGAGTAAGTTTGTATAACTCTTACCAGTTCGTTATGAACTTTATTCACAGTTGTAGGTAGAATTCGGAGATAGATGACTCCAGATCCCATTGCTCTAACAAAAACAAGATTTCCGTAGTCTCTATCTCGCGTAATGAGAATACGGTTCTGTTCCTGTGCTGTTCTAAGTATTTCTTCATCACTTGCTTGCGAAAGACCAATCTGAGCTACAAGAAGTACGTCATGTCCAGCATCAACTAGAAATTTTGCTGTAACAGCATACACATCTTGATCTAGTAATAATCTCATGCTCAAATAGATACTAGATGAATGTCTTCAGCTGCCACTAGCGCGATCGCATATTGTAAACAGGCACGAATATCCTCAATTTGTAGGTCTGGATAGTAGTCTCGGATAATTTCTTCAAAAGAAAGCCCTTCATTGAGCAGTTCAAGAATGCTTTGTACAGTGATGCGTGTCCCTACTATGCAAGGTTTACCGAAATGAATTTGCGAGTTAACCACAATTTTGTCCATATAACTATAAAGTTTAATGTATTTCTTCAATTTTAAGATAAAGAGTCGCCTTGCTTAACCACTAGGGCGTGTTTTCAAACTTTCTTTTTGCTTCAGCTAATTTGGCAAACCTAGAGGCGGAGATTCACCCACAGATGCTGAAATAATTTAGGCTATTTGTATGCCAGCAAACTGCTAGCATAAAGGTAATAATTGGCTAGTCAAATAGCACTAGCAAAGGAGGCAGTATGGCAACAATTACCATTCGCAATATATCTGATGAGTTAGTCGATCGCATTAAACGCTTGGCGGGACAAAAGGGAATTTCGATGGAGCAAGAAGTCCGCGATTTGTTGCAAAAACGCTATGGTCAACGTGATGAAGTGCTTACTCGTATTCGTCAACGGGCAGAGGCGTTACCGATGGAATCAGAAAGTCGGGTGCAGACTTGGAAATCAGAAGGACGACCCTGATGGTGATTGATACGATGGTATTTGCCTATGCGCTCTTACACGTAGAGGATAGGTATGAACAGGCGATCGCTGTTTTAGAAAGACAGAAGCTTTGTTTGCGAATGACATTCGCAAACAAAGCTTTTTGTCCAAAGTCCAAAATATAGACGAAGCCTCTGAAAAATAATTTATCAGCAGGAAACTATAACTCTACACCATGTTTCTTGGCAATTTCAGTCAGTTTATCAAACTGATCTTGTGATACTTTAGTTAATATCTCTTCAGCCTGTTCTTTAGTACTTCCCTCTTTAGGAATTAAGTACTTGATATAAAGAGACATAAAATCGGCTGCGATCGCTAAACCGGATAAAGCATGTTTGTCTGCTTCTTTACCTGCGATCGCAGCTACCAAACCTGCTTTAATGGGGTCTGGTTTAACTTTCATGAACTGATCAACAAGTTTCGGAACGTAGTCTTCTGGTGGCAAATTATCTAACTTACTTCTATCAGGAGTAAAGTTACATTCTGCGGCTTTTGCCTGCTCTAAAACACACCATTCTATGTATTCTTGCAATGCGGCATCGGGAACGCGAGGGAGATATTGATGTAGCGCTAAATCAGACACAAGCTTACCTTGTAAATTTCTGTTTTGTTGAAGTGATTAAGGCAAGCCTAACGCACTGTTTCTATAAGTTTTAGTGTGTTACGCTACGAGTTTTGAATATAAGGCATTGGGAATATAGTATTGGGCATAGGTTATTTCTCCCTTATTTCACCCACTCTCCACTCCCCGGTTAAAATAGTTGATGGCGCGATGTCTCCGACGGGCTACGCTTATGGCTTTAGCATCAAATGGGCGATCGCAAATTATTCGTACAGAACGAGGACTGACGATCGCAGGTACTCGCATAACTTTGTACCAATTCATGGACTACTTACATGGGGGACACTCACCCCAGTCTTTTCGGAATTACTTTCCTCAGATTACAGATGAGCAGTTCGATGCAGCGATATCCTACATTGATGTAAACCGTACTGAAGTCGAAGCAGAGTATCAAATTGTCTTAAAGCAAGCAGAGGAAAATCGGCAATACTGGGAAGACCGCAATCGTGAACACTTTGCCAGTATTGCATTGATTCCATCGAAACCTGGTCGAGAAGCTCTTTGGGAAAAGCTCCGATCGCCCAAACTTGGAGTCACAAAAAGTAGTAGAAAGAATAGGTATGAGAAAGGTGGATGAAAAAATCGTCAATGGCAATCCTTTAGTATTTTTTAGGATTGAGAGCTTGTAAGTAAAGACATGCTTTAAACCACCAGTCATGTGTTAAAATTCCTGTTGTAAATTTGTCTTTTAAGCGTTCGCTAAGATAAATGGCCAATCCAGTAAGCTGTAAAGTGAGCGTTGTCCATGATTGTGATATGAAAACTTTTACTGCGATCGTTGAAAGAGATCCTGATACTAAGTTCTATGTCGGCTATGTTCCTGGCTTTCTTGGAGCGCATTCTCAAAGCGAAACCTTAGATGAGTTGCAGGAAAATTTACGGGAAGTAATTGAGATGCTTGTAGAGGATGAAGATTTGGTGTTTGAGACGGAGTTTGTGGGTACACAACAGATTGTGGTTCAGTAGAACATGAGTAATGTTGGGAGCATCCCAATGCAAGCAAATTTACCAAGTTACAAGGTAGTCATTGCGAATGCAGCGAAGCGGAATGAAGCAATCGCAGCATCTAGACTTTGCGATTGCTTCTCTACGAGACGCTTTGCGAACGCTTCATTTCATTACGTTCGCAATGATAAAATAATGTTTTTACACATTTGGGATGCTCCCGTAATGTTCCTGTTTTGAAACCCAAGAAGTTTTAAGAATTAAAGAGTCCCCACCATGCCTTATGACAGTAACACCAACCCTAACAAAGCAGTATATTGAACAACGAGGTGAAGGTTACTGGATCGTACAGACGCGCATTTCCCTCGATTCAGTCGTGTATGCTTTCTTAAATGGAGAATCCCCAGAAAGCATTGCTCATGACTTCCCTTTGCTCTCGCTGGAGAAGGTTTATGGAGCCATAGCCTTCTATCTTGCCAACCAAGAGTTAATTGATGCGTACTTAAAGGAAGGTGAAGCAGAGTTTGAGAAACTGCAACAGTCCTGTAGAGACAAGAATCCACTTCTGTATCAAAAGTTAAAAGCCGCTCAAATACAGAAGCAGAACAAGGTATGACATCAGTTCGATTTCAAGCAGATGCTGACCTTAAGCAAGCAATCGTAACTGGTGCAGTACGCAGACAACCAAATCTTGATTTTCAATCAGCCTATGCAGCAGGACTTGAAGGCAAGAAAGACTCAGAGGTATTGGCGATCGCAGCACAGAATAGCAGAGTTCTTGTAACCCATGATCGTAAGACTATGCCTGCTGAATTTGGTCAGTTCATTATGTCACAAAGTAGTTGTGGGGTTCTGGTTCTCTCTCAAAATCTCTCAATTAGTGAAGCCCTTGAAGCAGTCATCCTGGTTTGGGAAGTTTCTACTGCCGAGGAGTGGGTCAATCAAATAATGTCTATTCCATTATAAGGAGCAATAGGAGAGTTCATGATATCAAACATAGTTAGGACTTACGCAAAAAAGCTCTCTAACTCTTATTCCTCTGCGTTCTCTGTGGTTTGATTTTGTGTGACCTGTGCGTAAGTCCTAATACTAAAAAACACAGCTAATGACTAACTGAAAAATAATTAGCCATTAGCTATTAGCCATTAGTATCTTTTAAGCAGTCCGAAAACGCGCCAACTCTTCACCAGTCTTAGCATCATGGGCGTGGACTGTACACACCAAACAAGAATCAAACGATCGCGCCACATGACCAACTTCCACAGGATCGCTAGAATCGTAAATGGGTGTCCCAATTAAAGCTTCTTCAATCGGGCCACGGATTCCTTCACCGTCACGAGGGCCAATATTCCAAGTACCAGGCGCAATAACTTGGTAGTTCTTTATCTTACCGCCCTCCACTTCTACCCAGTGAGACAAGGAACCCCGCGCTGCTTCCGTTGCACCCCAACCGCGTCCATCTTTTTCTGTGGGTTTAATATACCAGGGGTCGTTTAATTTGAACTCGCGCAAACAGTGTTCAGCTTGACGATATAACTTGACAATTTCGTGAACTCGTGCTAGTTGACGCACATGAATACTAGCGCCACCCATTCGTTTGAAGACATCGAGGATGAAGGGGTCATAGTGTTGCCAAGATTCGCCATGTTTGCCACCTGCGACTAATTGACGCGCTAACGGGCCAGCTTCTAAACGTCCGAAGTCTTTGTGCAGGACGGCACTTGCCCAAGAGTAAGCGTTATCGAAGTCTTTGGTATTATTTGCTATGGGTTTAGTGGTGCGATCGCCAGGATGAATATCTGCTATCCCTTCATCGTACCAGGAGTGAGTTGTATTCTCGCGGGTAAAGGACTGATCCATTAAAACGTGAGTATCAGTGAAGCTGTCATACACTCCACTTTTCATAATCATCGCCGCATTTCGTCCTTCAATGGTCGGCTTTTGGTATTTATCTTCATGGGCTAAATATCCCCAAGTGACATATTTACCAACGCCAGCGCCATATCTATCTAAACCGATGTCTAAACCCATGCGCCAATAAAAACCTAAGTCAGACTCTCGATGATTGCGGTTTTCATCCAACCAATCTAAAAAGTCATCATAACTTTGGATTTCTTCATAGCGTTCTAAAGAACAACCCAACCAAACTGGTTCTAACCAATTGGTGCGGAAATATTCCAGAATCGCCCAAGCGCGGGTAATATCTGTGAGAGTGGGGGCGCACATCACACCACCGGGAACCATATAACTGCTGTGGCAACTGGTGGTATCCTGAAAATGTTCCTGAGTAACTTGTTCTGTAAAGTGATTTTGCTCAACAATAACATTTTATTTTCACCATTTCAGCTTATAAATAAGGGAATATTTAGGGAATGAGCGAGCAAAATCAAAACCAGGGTAATTGCGATCGCCAAAAGTCAATATCGGAGACATATTCCCAATCTCCACATGAGGATGCAAACGCAGACTCAAGGGACTTATTCGCCGATATGTTTGCAGATTTTGAGCCGCAGAACACCACAGATGGCAGTTATAGGGGAACAATGGCGAAAATAAAAGCAACAGAACTACAGTATCAAGCAGTTTTTGAGCAGAAGTTAATCGAAGCTAATAGTAATTTAAAAAGGGATAGAGTTAAAGTTAGCATTAAACAAACTGGTAATTCCCTTCAGTTACGAGCTACCCTACCGTTAAAACCAGGCGATAGCAGCTTAGGTAAGGAAAAAAAGCAGTATGACTTGTCTCTAGGGATACCAGCAAATTTGGAGGGACTAAAAACTGCGATCGAGGAAAGTTACGAGTTGGGTAAATTAATCGCTCGCCATACTTTCGAGTGGAATGAGAAGTATTTAGGAATTAAGTCTAGAGAGAAACAAGAGATAAAAACCATTGGGGAATTATTAGATATATTTGCAGAAAAATATTATCAAAACCGTCAGCAGACTATCACTAGTCAAAATACTTTTGCTAATTATCAATCTGTTATTAAAAGAAACTTTCCTTTAAACACTTTGGCAACCAAAAATAACTTTGAAGAAATTATTAATTCATTTCAGGGAAATAAAAAAAATGAACTGATTGCGGTAACTTCCGTTTTTATTAAAACCTTTCAGTTGGGATTTACACTCGATGTAACACGGGATAATGTCACCCCAGCCCATCGAGAAATCCCCGACGATGATAAAATAGTATCTTCTTTTGAGCTATTTGAAAAATTCGCCCTCAACCGCAAAAATACAAACATCAGTGATGAAATCGACACCTGGGAAATGTGGCGTTGGGTATATGGAATGTTAGCAATCTTTGGGTTAAGACCAAGGGAACTATTTGTGCAACCAGATATTAATTGGTGGATATCTCCCCAAAATATCGACCATACTTGGAAAGTGAATAAAAATACAAAAACTGGATATCGAGAAGTTATACCTTTTGTACCTGAATGGATAGAATTATTTGATTTACAAAATCCCAAACCATTAAATATTTTAGAAAAAAAGGTGACAAAAATTGCATCTGTACAAAATATTAATTGGATGCGGAGAGATATATCCAGATGGTTTAGAAAAGTGGGAATTGAGTTTCAACCCTACGATTTGCGTCATGCTTGCGCGATTCGAGCGCATCTTCAGGGAATACCCATCAAAGCCGCAGCAGACAATTTAGGTCATACTGTTGATGAACATACAAAAACTTATCAGCGTTGGTTTGGCATTGAAAACCGGAAAAAAGCCTTTGGTGAGGTAATTAGTCAAAAGTCATTAATTGAATTGCAGAAAAATGAAATATTGGCGCTCAGGATGGAGAATGAAAGATTAAAGTTGGAAATTGAAAAGTTTAAATTCTCGGAGAATGTTTAACAATCGAGAGGACTGCGAACAGCTTTACCACCACGATTGAGAAAACAAGTATAAATCAATAGCGTTCAGTTAAGTCTAAAAACTAAAACAGGCGTAGTGACTGTCTTGATTGTCAAGTGCGATCGCTAAATTTTCAATGCATCATTTATTCTTGCTTTGAGAACTTAGTACAACTATAAATATCATATTTTTTATACTTATCTTAAGTAGAATCGCGGTTCTCATGAATAGAGAGCGATCGGTTAAGATGCAGAGATTATCTGGGGTGTGTAAACGGGGACGTTAAGGGGTTTGATTTTATGACGATAGATTTTGGTAGTATCAAAAATTACCATTGTGATAGAGGATTTGGGTTTGTCGGTCGTACTTTTTTTAATCCTAATGGAACAGTTTTCTTCCATATAAAAAAAATTCAGAAAAAACATCCTGAATTAGCCCAAAAATTGGATAATAGCGAAGCTTTTGAAACAGTCAATTTCTGGTATGAAATTGAAACAACTGAAAAAGGTGAACAAGTTAGTAAGCTTTGGCTAAACGCAGACAATATCCCTCAAAGCTACACACATGAATTATGTGGTTTGAGCCAAAGAGTAGAGAGTATCTGGAAAAAAGTAGACTCTTCAAAACCTAGTTGGCTTGACCTTGTAACGATAGAGTTAGTTGGAGTTGATCGTAGACATGAACTAAGTCTTGAGCGAGATAACTTAGAAAATCAACTTAGAGCGGCAGAGGAGGAGCGACGCAGGGAGACAGAAGCTTTACGCCAAAATGAAATTGCAAGAATAGCTAACAAGCATCGTTTAGAGAAAACGAAGGCTGATGAGTTGCATCAACTACTAACGGAGATGCGTCCTTTAGGTTTTACACATAGTGGGCAACTGTCGAAATATATTGTAAGATATCAACTTGGTTATAGATATCCAAATATCTCAGGTATTGTGATAATGGAAGATGGAGGTACAGAATGGGAGTTTCCTGGGGGATTTCCTCCAGAGATTTATACAATTATTTGTAGGGAACTCAGTTTGGATAACCAGAGGACGAGTGGTAGAGTAAAAGATTTTGAATCATTTCACGATATCAATTCAAAAAATCAAGAATAACGAAAAACTCAATCAAAAGTAAAACAGTAAATAGGATTAGACAGAAATGAGTAAACCCTTTTACAAAAATAAACTTACAGGCAATTATGGTGTCCTTGAAGAACAAGTAGTCTCAAGTCAGTCTTCCTATCTTCAACTTAGGCTTGTAAACGCTGTTGGCGGAATGATTGAGTTGAGTCATCAGCAGGAAAATGTCACGGCTGAAAATCTAGTTCAAGTCTCACCAGAGGAAGTCCAAAAGGCTTTACTAGGTTTTTAGTTAAGTAGCATTCTTTTTTCAAATTGGTATCACTCACGCCCGAATCACAGTGCGATCGTTGGTCTTGTAGGGTGCGTTAATGAAATGTAACGCACCTTATTACTGACTTGAACACAGTTGCGGTTTTTTAGTGCGATTATGAGAGGGCAAGCAATGATGAATTTTCATCTTCATAAAATAATTTGATCGTGCTGAACTCCCGACGCAGTAAATTTTCAACTTGTAAGGTAGAACAGTTTCCAAGTCTAAGCCAGATGACTTTTGGGGGATTCCCAAACAGTAAACTCAGATCGTGCATATCAGCATCTTTTGAGACGATCATAAAATCATTATCTTTTGCATAATTCCAAACTATCGGGTCTATTGTTGCTTTCATGCCTATATCTCGAACATGAAATGAGTCTGGAAAAAGATCGCTCAAACGAGTGGATAATTTAGGGGATAAGTTTTCATCAAACAGTAATTTCATGCTGATAATGGAGAAATCATAAGCCGACGTTCACGGTCAGCTGCATAAGCAATACAAGCTTTTAAATCTTCTCGCGTTAGATCGGGAAAATCATC
This sequence comes from Nostoc sp. ChiQUE01b, assembly GCF_034531255.1. Classification (NCBI taxonomy): domain Bacteria; kingdom Bacillati; phylum Cyanobacteriota; class Cyanophyceae; order Nostocales; family Nostocaceae; genus Nostoc; species Nostoc sp. ChiQUE01b. The sequence continues at coordinate 31,352 of NZ_JAVRBM010000004.1, forward strand.
AAGAATTTCCGCTTCGGTCATCTCGGAGGCTAGGTATTCAAGCACCTCATAAACTGTAATTCGCAAGCCACGTACACAAGGCTTACCACCGCGTTTATCCGCTTCGATTGTGATATAGTTTCTGTAATTCATAGGTGGCTGTGCATTCTTGCCAGTTTGTCCGATCGTACCATGTATTTCTGCTAAAAACTCAATAATTTCACTGTTAAACATCTTTGAGAAATGCGATCGCTCAATAGACAATGCTCAAAAAAAGTCGCAAATTGAGGAAGCTAATCACGGCAATAAAATATGCGCCCAAATGTTGACTCTCAGAAAATAGAACGACTTATGCAAGCCTTGGGTAGAGAAGCTCAAGGTTCAGGCTGCATTTACTTTACAGGTGGTGCTAGTGCCTTATTAATTGGGTGGCGTAGTTCTACGATTGATGTTGATATTCGTCTAGACCCTGAACCACCAGGCATTTTTCAAGCGATCGCCAAGCTCAAACAAGAATTAAACATCAATATCGAATTGGCATCTCCACAGGATTTCTTGCCACCTCTTCCAGGATGGCGTGATAGAAGCGTATTCATTGGCAAACGAGGTCAAATTTCGTTTTATCACTATGATTTTACAGCCCAAGCTCTTTCTAAACTATCCAGGGGATTTGATCGTGACATTAAAGATATTGAAGCCATGTACAAACAGAAATTATTTTCTTTGAATGAACTACGGAATTGCTTTGAAGCAATTGCACCTGAACTAATCAGATTCCCCTCTCTTAACCCTGATGTACTTAGAACCAGAGTCGAGAACTTTATTGAACGTTTTGAAGATAAACTGGAGGAGGATCAATTATGAATCTCAATGAATTGCCAGGAGCCGAGATCATCTTGCCTGGACTCAGTGATCTTCACAATGGTGAGTGCAATACAATTGGGGCATTGCTAGTTGCGATCGCGGCAACGCGCTTAACTGAAGCCGGTTTAGATATCCCAAAAGATCGCCTAGTCCCAGAGCCAGAGCTAACTTTATATGACCGTCTCCAAGATGAACGAGACGATGCTTACCTTTACTATAATGCTTTGCTAAATCTCCTCAATAGCTTTTGCAATGCACTCGAACTCAGTTATAAATATAAGCCGTCTAACTTCACCGTGAAACATCTTTGAGAAAAGCGATCGCTCAACCCCGAATGACATTTGGCAAAGAAGACCTGTAGCCAAGTTTGCTTGAGAAAGCAGCCGTATAAGGGAAATTAGTTCGTGGAAACCACGCCCCTATGGTTAACAATTGCTTCCCATCTGCTTTGTAATTATGAGAGGGCAAGCAATGATGAATTTTCATCTTCATAAAATAATTTGATCGTGCTGAACTCCCGACGCAGTAAATTTTCAACTTGTAAGGTAGAACAGTTTCCAAGTCCAAGCCAGATGACTTTTAGGGGATTCCCAAACAATAAAGGGATGATTGAGGCTGACGCGGGGATTATAGTTGATGCAAATTCCAGAATCATCCCGCAATTATGCAACGCCGGAAATGGTTATGATGCTTGATATATTGGGATTTGGGAAAACGATCGCTCAATTTCCAAACAAAGAAATTAATACTTATATACACAATTTAGAATGTGATTTTTTAAATTAATATAATACTATTTGCGTATTTATATTGATAAAAAACCGGGTTTATATTTCAAGGTTAAAAAATAATTATACTGAACTACTTGTCTTGGACTTTCTTAACTGCGTAGACGTGGAGCGGCTTGTCGCTAGACATCGCTAATCTAGGTTAGGGAAAAATTAGGTAATACCAGAGAAAATCAAATAACTTTTAGCAGAGAAAAATAAATGGATTTGCTGCTTGCTATCTTTGCTTATGGCGTAGCTGATTGTGGGTTTATCCCCTAATTTAAGGAAAAGCCAGGGAATCATTACACCTATCCTGGCAAATCCTTACTATATAAGCAATTTTCCAACTTATTTCCATATAACTGCTGTGGGGCCATTGTCCGCCCAATAGTGCATAAATTTCTACGGGTTTAGCGGAAATTGTTATGCCTAGTTCGTAAGATTTGCCTGTGAAAGCAGCAAAGCGTCTGGTAGCTTCCTCATAAAAGCGACTATTGCGGTATTTTTTATTAGTTAAGTCAATGGCAAACAGTCCATAAAAATAGCGGGGGATGCTTTGAATGGTTTCGACAATTTGACCGAGATTTCTTGCCAAAATTGCATTGCGGGGAACTTCTGTTTCCCAAGCTGTATCTAATGCCCAAGATGCACAGGTTAAGTGAGAACCGCCACAAATGCCGCAAATGCGAGGTGTGACAATTAATCCGGCTTGGGGGTCTTTACCGCGTAAGATAACTTCAAATCCGCGAAATAGTTCGGCGTGTGTCCAGGCGTTGACTACTCTTCCATGTTCAATATCGACTCGAACATCTAAATCGCCTTCAACTCTACCGACGGGCGATATATCTAATGATTGAATTCCCATTCGCTTCTCCTTTAATTGTTGAGGGGAGTGGGGAGTGGGGAGTGGGGGTGGGAACTGGGGCATTAATTATTTCTTCCTTATCCCCCTCATCCCCTATTCCCTACTCCCTACTCCCTACTCCCTACTCCCTACTCCCTATTCCCTAAACTGTAAAAAAGTCTTCTTCTGCCCAAGGTGGTGCGGCGTCTTTGGCGACCATTGTGAGTAAGGCGTAGTCTTTTTTGTTCACTCCTGGCGGTAATTCTTTGGGAACTCCCATTACTGTTTGGGTTTTGAATACGGTTCCCGGTTTAAGGTCAAAGAAGGGAAATTCTGGTTCTGTGCAACCTAAACAAGGCATTCCGGCGCGAGTTTTGGAAGAGACACGGTTCCATAAGATGCGGTTGCAGGAAGAATGAGTCATAGGACCGCGACAACCCAAGTCATAAAATAGGCAACCTTTACGCTGACCAAATTCGGCGGTTGAGGCTTTGTAGGCAAAGTGGACGTTGCGGGTACAACCTGTTTGGGTATAGGTGTTGAAGAAAGTTTGGGGACGATTTAGTTCATCGAAAGCAATATCTGCTATGCGTCCAGTAGCGATCGCAACTAATATCTGCGTAATCCAGTCGGGATGGGCGGGACATCCAGGTATATTAATTACAGGTAATCCAGCTTGAGATACAAAGTCTTTACCTAAAAAGCCGCCTTCTTGACGTTTGAGAAATTGCAAACCTTCCGACTCGCTAGGGTTGGGTGACATGGCGGGAATTCCCCCCCATGTGGCACAATCTCCCACGGCGACAATAAATTTAGCAACTTTGGCGAGGTCTGCTAACCAATCTTTCATGGCGCGATCGGCAAACCGATTCCATTCACCAGTGCCATTGGGGGCATTAACAACGCTGCCTTCAAATACCAAGATATCCAAAGGAATTGCGCCAGAAATGCAATCCCGCAACAGTGTTTGTAAGTCGTTGCCTAGTTCCAATCCCAAGGAAGGATGCCAAAGTACCTTGATACCAAAATCAGCAATTAAATCGCAGACTGTCGGTTCTTCAGCGTTGAGAAATGACATGGTGTTGCCTGAACAAGCACCACCTTGTAGCCATAATACGTTAGTCATCGGCTATGCATTTTTCTATTGTTTCCCATGCATGATGTAGGTGATAATGCTTGTAAAGTCTCACCTGTTTATCAATATTTGTTTTTCAATAGTAAGATATTTTTTATCTAATTTACTTTCATTAAAAAAGAATTAATCATTAACAAGAAATTAAATTATCTCAAGATTATTTTAAAAGGCTATGTCTGTTATATATGTGACACATTTCATAAGTAGTAGTGCAAAATTAAATATACATTGTCATTGCGAGTGTAGCGGAGCGAAACGTTCGCGAAGCGTCTAGAAGTGAAGCAATCGCAAGGTTTTGGGATTGCTTCACTTCGTTTGCAATGACATAAATAATTTTGCATAACTACTTAAATGCAAAATAGTAGATAGCAATCCGATTTGTTAAATTGTGGGTAAGAACTTCAAACCCTCTCCCCTGCTCCCCTACGGTCTCAATGTGTAAATTAAAGCTTATATCCCCTTCCTAACTCTTGTACAGACGCGATTAATCGCGTCTCCCTTTACTATTGCTCCAACAATTTTATCCGTTGCCACCAAAGATTCAAGGGATAATAGACCACAGGTGCCCACAGACTACTCAGAATGGCAGAGGCAAGAGCGACACGCTGATAATATGTCCAAATATCTGTCACCTTGCGCTCATTGCCCAGCAAAGTTAATTGCAACCCAAAGATAGTTTCTGCCAAAACTGCCATAACAAAGACAATTACAGCAATCGAAATAAAATCTTCTTCGATAAAACGCTGTTTCTGAAGCAGAGCAGTTAAAGCCCCCACTATACCTAAACTGATGGCATGAGTAGGGTTAAGTGATGTCATTGAATCTTGAAGTAGCCCCAGAACTATACCTGCCAATGCTCCAGCAAACACCGTGCGCTTCACACTCCAAGCTACCACCCAAATTAACAGCCAGTTAGGGCCAATTCCTAACAATTCCATACCTGGAAATCGGGTTGGTAATAATAGTAAACATAACAGTACAGAACTAGCCGTCACTATCCAACCAAACAACTGACGTATACCGGGATGCCAACGAGCAAGTGGCTGGATTCGGAATTTCGATTTTCGCGCTGACGATTTTGGCTTTTTCTGCCTGCTACCAACAAATGCAGGAATCTTCATTTTTCTATGGATTTTTTCAAAGAATTTACTTAGACTTTTGCGGCACTTGATTTGCCGATTCTTGGTTTTCTGGCTTGGGATAAACAGCTACCCAATCGAGAGAGCGGATTGGCGGAAAAAGCTCAATTTTCGCCACTGACGCCGGAAGTTTCTTTAAATCCAGCGACTTGATTCGTCCTACTGCCAAACCGGAGGGAAATTTCTGACTATAAGTAGATGTGGAAACTAAATCTCCTACTTTGACATTTGGAACTTTTTCATAAAACTCCAGCACTGCTTCAGCAGAAGAATCTCCTCGCAAAACGCCTTTAGCTGCTGTGCGGCTAACTGATACACCCACTTGACTCTTGAGGTCACTGATTAACAACACACGGCTAGTATTAGGAGTTACACTCTCTACCAAACCCACCAATCCGCCTTCTGCTTTGACTATAAAGCCTTCCTGAATCCCCGCATTTGCACCGCGATTCAGTGTCACTTGTTGCCACCACTGGTCAGCACTACGTCCTACCACCCGTGCTGGAATTGGTTGTGATGCTAGCGGCTCTTTTTCCACATAGCCTAATAAATCTTGTAACTTTGTCTTTTGACTTTCCAAATCTACTATACGGGTTTGCAATTCCATTATCCGGGCATCTCTAAGACGTTCTTCTGGAGTTGGCCCTGACTGCAACATCTCTAATGGACGGGTAATTGCCTGGTATGTCTCAAGCACTAGTTCACCTTGAGTCTGTCGCAATATCGAAGCACTACCAACTACTAAAGCTAACAACCCAATTTGCAACCCTTTACGATCCCACCAACGCCGTATTGTCACCATATATACCTGTATGTACTTATATAAATTAAGTTCTACTTGGATTCTATTTATATAAAACCCAAATAGAACTCAAATAGAACTCAATTCTGATATTTTTTTGCTACATATTGCGAGAGCTTTCGATGACAACTCGTTCCAACTGTTTAAAGTTTTCTAACACACGACCTGTTCCCAGCACAACACAGCTCAAAGGATCAGCAGCAATGTGGGTAATAATCCCTGTTTCATGGCTAACGAGGGTATCTATGCCTTTGAGCAAAGCACCGCCACCAGCTAACATAATACCTCTGTCAATAATGTCTGCTGCCAGTTCTGGCGGTGTGCGTTCCAGTGTCCGCTTCACAGCTTCTATAATTACTGATAGCGGTTCCAACATACTTTCACGGATTTCTGGGGCTTTGATTGTTACAGTTCGCGGTAGACCAGAAAGCAGGTGTAAGCCTCGGACTTCCATCATGGCGTCATTATCATCACTAGTTGGATAGGCAGAACCAAGCCGAATCTTGATTTCCTCAGCAGTACGTTCACCAATGACTAAATTATGAACTTTCTTAATATACTGAACGATCGCATCAGTTAGTTCATCTCCAGCAATGCGTACTGATTCGCTGATTACCGTACCTTGAAGACTCAGCACTGCAACTTCTGTTGTCCCACCACCAATATCGATGATCATGTTGCCAGTTGCTTCGGCAACAGGTAGTCCTGCACCAATAGCCGCAGCTACAGGTTCATCAATTAAATAAACTTTTCTTGCTCCTGCTTGGTGAGCTGCATCCATGACGGCTCGCCTTTCTACTCCTGTGACGCCACTGGGAATACCAATGACAATCCGGGGTAAAATTAGAGATTTACCTTCATTTACACGCTGAATAAAGCTTTTGAGCATCAGCTCGGCTATATCAAAGTCAGCGATTACACCATCCCGCAAAGGACGGAGAGCAATCACATTTCCCGGTGTGCGACCGAGCATTTTTTTGGCTTCTTCTCCTACTGCTAGTGCTACCTTTTCGTTGACATCGATCGCAACTACAGAAGGTTCTTGTAGTACAATACCTTTACCAGATACATAAACTAGGGTGTTTGCAGTACCGAGGTCGATACCCATATCCCATGAAGTGCGAAAGTTCCTAAAAATACCCACGCGTCTGTAAGCCCCCTATGTGCGATACTTTTTGACTACAACGGTAAGAGTTAATCGTGCTTGATTCGATTATGTTTGTATCCTGAGTTGAGTAAACTAGACAATATTTTTATATGATTCCCAGAAATATTTAGTATGTCTCAAGCGCCGTACTTTTTGATATTCTCTGGTCAGATTAGTATATCCGTATACTTTTATGTGTTTACTCCAAATAGTGTGTATAAATTTTCAAGTCAATTATATTGTTAACTGTTTAACACATTATTTTCAAGTCTTTCACAATTCGCTATGATAAAAGTCGAAATTGCTAAGTACGTTTGTACTGAAAGGTAACACAATGAGTATCAATGTTGTCACCCTCATTGGTCGTGTAGGCGGCGACCCAGAGATTAAGTATTTTGAGTCTGGTAGTGTGAAGTGTAGATTGACACTAGCTGTTAATCGTCGCACAAAAGAAGGTGAACATACCGACTGGTTTAATTTGGAACTATGGGGAAAAACGGCGGAGGTGGCAGGTAATTATGTACGTAAAGGCAGGCAAATTGCTGTCAAAGGTTCTTTGAAGTTTGACACATGGAGCGATCGCCAAACAGGAGCAAACCGATCATCCCCAGTTATCCAAGTAGATCAGCTGGATTTATTAGGCTCTAAGCGAGATGCAGAAGGCAATACAGGAGATATGTCTTCAGAACATTTTTAATTGGGCATTGGGCATTAAACCAATTCGCAATTCGCAATTCGCAATTCGCAATTACGTGTTGTAACGGGGATTTAGACCCCGCCACAACACTTGCGGCTTGGTAGAAGCCGGAGATTTAAACCCCTACACTTTGTTAATTATTAGTCCTTTGCCTTTACAAATGACAAAGGACTAATGACTAATGACAAATGACTAATAACTAATTTGCAACGTCACCGATGCTTCTACTTCTTGTTCACCACCAACAATGGGGGTAGAAGCATCAGCTGATTTCGCAGCCTCAGCCCGTAAAAACATTGGTGGTGGTGGAGGCGCACTAGCATTATTAACTTGAATGCTCACTATTTCTTTGGATTTAAAACCCAAGGCACTGAAAACGGCATCAGCTTGCTGCCGTGCGTCTTGAGTAGCTTCTTTTAATGCTTGCTTTTGAGCAGCGGCGATCGTTTCATCATTCGCAACAAAACTAATGCCGTTAATTTGTGTCGCACCGGCTTTGACTGCATCATCCAATAATGTCCCAGCTTGCTCAACAGGAATTCTAAAACTTACAGTGTTATTGGCAGCATAGCCTGTAATCCGCTGCACATTATTGGTATAGCTGTAAACCGGATTGAGCCGGATACCAGTGGTTTGTAATTTTTCAACATTTTTGCTCTTGAGAAACGCAACTACCGCCGATGACCTCTGAGCGGCTTCTTGCTGTACTTCTTGGGCTGTTTTCCCCTGAATTTCTACTCCTAAACTTACTTGTGCTAGAGTTGTCGGAATTGTTTCGACTCCGCGACCACTGACACTAAGGGTTCGCCACAATTTATCTTTTTCTTGTGCGAATGCAGGTAGTACAAAGGTTGTACATAAAAGCATTGCTAAAGGCAGTATTTTCCACAAGTTTCCCGATGGAAACTGAGAACCGGGTAAAGCGGCTCTAGTCATAATATTTGCACTCCTCAAAGTATCCACAGATGTTTTGAATAAACGTATGTAGCAATCTTCTGGTGGTTGTTGAGAGTCAACAGCCACCACAAGTTTTTCACAACTCAAGTGCGATCGCCAGATACGATTTATATGTTCTTACTTTGACACAGCGATCGTCAAAAGCTGAAATGGTTACATTTTTGGATACTAAAAAAATATACTAATACTGCACAGCATAAATGAAACGTCTACACTGTATTCATTTTGAATTCAGATTATGTCTTTATATGATGTTTTTCAGAAACGCGTCAAAATCAAAGAGAAGGATTTTCAGAGAACGTAATGCATTTGTTAGAACCAATCAACTTCTCTTTTCCTCTGCTGGCCAGCGCAACACAAGCCGCAGACAGTTCAATGGTAGTCGAAGCAGTGCTACTAAGCTTAGTAGTCATTTATCTCGCCAGCAAAGTTGGTGGAGAGTTATCAAACCAAGTGGGTTTGCCGCCCGTCTTAGGCGAACTCGTTGGTGGTGTGGTAGTTGGTATCTCTGTTTTCCATCTTTTAGTGTTTCCAGAAGGCGGCACAGACAGTTCTAACTCTTTGATTGTGTCCTTCCTTCAAACCACTGCTGGTTTAACGCCCCAAGCCGCTCCAGCAGTGTTTGCAGCCCAGTCCGAGGTCATTTCCGTTTTGGCAGAATTGGGTGTGATCATTCTGCTGTTTGAAATCGGCTTGGAGTCGAATTTAAAAGATTTAATGGCAGTTGGTATCCAAGCCACTGTCGTCGCAGTAGTTGGGGTAACAGTACCCTTTGCCGCTGGGACTGTGGGACTGATGACTTTGTTTGGTATTAGCGCTATACCTGCAATTTTTGCAGGGGCGGCTTTGACTGCTACTAGTATTGGGATGACATCCAAAGTGCTGTCAGAACTGGGGCGACTCAATTCTAAAGAAGGGCAGATTATTTTGGGTGCTGCTGTAATTGACGATGTACTAGGAATCATCGTTTTAGCGGTAGTAGCTAGCCTAGCTAAAGACGGCGTGGTGGATGTCAGCAAAGTCATTTACTTGATTATCAGCGCCACTGGTTTTATTTTGGGAGCAATCCTACTAGGGAATGTTTTTAATAAGTCCTTTGTAGCGATCGCTGATCAACTCAAAACACGTGGAGGACTGGTAATCCCAGCATTCATCTTTGCTTTTGCTATGGCATACCTGGCTGCCGTCATCCAGTTAGAAGCAATTCTGGGAGCTTTTGCAGCTGGTTTAGTTCTAGAAGAAACAGATAAGCGTAAAGAACTGCAAAGGCAAGTCTGTCCCATTGCCGATATGTTAGTGCCAATTTTCTTTGTGACTGTTGGCGCAAAAACCGATTTGGGAGTTTTAAACCCAGCAATTCCCGACAATCGGGAAGGTCTAATTATGGCAACTTTCCTGATTACAGTAGCCATTCTCGGTAAAGTAATCACAGGCTTAAGCGTGTTTGGTCAACCGGGAATCAACCGTTTAGCGATCGGTGTAGGGATGATTCCTAGAGGCGAGGTTGGGTTAGTGTTTGCTGGTGTCGGCGCTGCCAGTGGCGCTCTCTCCAAACCATTAGGGGCAGCAATTATCATGATGGTTATCTTGACAACCTTTTTAGCTCCTCCTTTGTTACGATTTGTGTTTCCAGATCCAAAAACCGTGGACGGAAGCTCAGAGCAACTAATTTTAGACAGTTCCTCTGGGACTTCGTTGGTAATTGAACCACCTCAATCGAGGGTGCCAGCATCAAATGACAGCAGCAATTTCGGAGTAACCCCAGATTCTGGCGATCGTTAATTATTGCGAATGGGGAATGGGGAATGGGGCATTGAGAAGAGACAAGGTAGACAAGGAAGAGGGGGGAGATAAGGAAGAGACTTGTTCAATAATTCCCCCTCATCCCCCTTGTCCCCCTTGTCTCCCCTGCTCCCCTGCTCCTCTGCTCCAATTGTGCACTGGAAACTTCTATCCTCAAATCTCCGTCCCGTGTGATTGTAGAATAATCATTTGTTTATAATTTCTACTAGCATTCAGAATGTTACTTAATTTCTAGTCTCCCTTGGCTTGTGAGCCTTTATCTAAATATTTTTCAGATAATTGGGGAATAACACTCATAAATTTTGCTAGATCGTTTGACAGTAATGGGAATTATTTACTCAGTGCATCGATGGCAACAAAGAACAAACACTTATCAGTAAACAGCTATCAATTATCAGTTTTCTAGCTTTATTGGGAGTCAGAGTTCTCTACCTGTAAAGGTGGAAGGTTTCGCATGGGGATTTAAACTGAATTTGAAACCTGATAAATGATTTAAGTGTGTCTAAATACCAGCTTAAAAATCAAAAAAGGGATTCAAAGGTCAAGTTGAGGTAATGATGGTGTGATGATTTACCAATGAGTTGAGATATTGACGGCTCCCATGAATGTGAATTAGGAGAAAGGACTGTGAAATTACACTGGTTACTACCCAGCACTATTGGAACTATCTTCATGTTATCGTCGCCAGCAATGGCCGCGAGACTTGAATCTTGGCGCTTTGATGCCAATCAAAACAGGCTGGAAATTAATACTGTAGGAGCAGTTCAACCCCAAGCACAATTAATTTTCAATCCAACTCGGCTGGTAATTGATTTGCCGGGAACTACATTTGGTCGTCCGCAGTTAACCCAACAGGTGGGTGGTGGAATTCGCTCAATCCGTGTTGGACAGTTTGATGTAGATACAACACGCATAGTTGTTGAACTAACTCCTGGTTACACTTTAGACCCCAAACGAGTGCAATTTGTTGGTAGAACTGGCGATCGCTGGACGGTACAATTACCGAAGCCAGTAGTCGAAAAAGTAGCTGATTCTCCTAGAAGTGCTTACAGTGTAGTTACCCCAGACTCTCAACCTCAACCTAATATTTCAAGGGTTGCCACTACTACACGAGGGGCAACTCAAATTGAAAACTTACAAGTAACAGGCGATGGGTTGTTCATTCGTACCAGTGGTGGTAATCCTCCGATTCAGGTAATTCGTAGCCGCGATCGCGCTACCATCTTCGTAGATATCTCTGGTGCATCTTTATCACCACGTCTAACGCAGCAGAGGAATATACCCGTTAACAAACATGGTATTAGCCGCGTCGAATTCACCTCATTGCAAACCCAACCTCCCGGTGTCCGTCTAACTTTGCGGGTAGATAGAAATAGCCCCGATTGGCGAGCAACTAATAGTAACAATGGTGGTTTGATAGTTTTACCTAGTCGCCTTGTCAGATTGCCTAGAAGTAATAATTTAGACAATCAGTCAGAAGCCGTTTCCTTACCCAGTAGAGCATCTGTCAATAACTCGCCAGCAATAATTGAGTCTGTGCAACTTGCTGATAATGGCAAACAACTGCTAATTCGAGGCAACCAACCTTTATCTGCTACGGGAACCTGGGATAGATCCTCAGGTATCTTCCGCGTCACAATTACCAATGCCAAGTTAGCTACCAGAGTTACAGGGCCTACTTTTGCTCCCAATAGCCCCATTCTTCGGGTACGTCTGCAACCTCAAGCATCTAATACAGTGGTTGTTTTAATTCAACCAGCAGGCGGAGTGCAACTTGGGCAACCCCAGCAAATCGGCGACCAGCTTTTGGCTCTACCAATACAAGGTTCTCGGCGAGTTGTCACCCTCCCCGGAAGACCTGCCTTTGCTTTACCTGGGCTACCACCGCCAAACCGCGGGCCATTCCCTGACCCAAACAATCCAAATCCTCAACCCTTAATACAACCACAGCGCCGAGTTACCAATGGGCGAGTGGTAGTCCTGATTGACCCCGGACATGGCGGTAAAGATTCAGGAGCAGTAGGGATTGGGGGGGCACGCGAAAAGGATGTTATTTTACCTATTGGTAAGAGACTTGCTGAGATTTTACAGCAAAATGGCGTACAGGTTGTTATGACACGGGACTCTGACTATTTTGTTACCCTTCCGGGACGCGTGCAATTAGCAGAGCGAGCGAATGCTGATGTATTTGTAAGCATCCACGCTAATTCAGCAGGTGCGAGTCGTCCAGATGTTAATGGCTTAGAAACGTATTATTACGACAGTGGTTTGGGTCTAGCTCGCACTGTCCATAACAGTATTCTCCAAAGCCTGAATATCAGAGACAGGGGAGTGCGGCGAGCCAGATTTTATGTCCTCAGAAAAAGTTCTATGCCGTCCATTCTCGTAGAAACGGGTTATATGAGTGGTCGGCAGGATATGGCTAGGCTCAGAACTTCAGCTTACCAAAATCAAATGGCAGAAGCGATCGCTCGTGGCGTTCTTCAGTATCTCAAGAGAAGATAAGTAATACCAATTCAAAATTCACGCATTCAAAATTCACGCATTAAGAAAGCCAGACATCACAAAGGTTTAGGAGTATGTATCTGTCGCATTCTTTTGTAAAATTGGTGTAATTTAGTTTAAATTTATAAATTGTTCAGTAAGTACATCTAATCTTTACCATTTTTATCCAATTTAGTAGTAAAACAATTTAAGTATTCTTGCGGCGGGATAGGAGTAGCTTCTTTGTTATTGTCATTTGATACTTTGCAAGTCAACAGATTTTGGATTTTGGATTTGTATCACCTACAACAGGTGTTAGTGTAGCAGGACGCTAGTCTGGCAAGAAACTAAAATTGGGAATCTAAAATTTAAAATTAGCAGTCAAATTTATATAGGCTAATGACATGGCAAAATCAGAGGAGCGTGCTATATTTTACGCCATTAGCTGTGTCTGAAATAACAGCGCAAAACTCAAGTGTGCGCGGTGACGGTGTGAGGATTAGCCAATATGTTGAGATGTTGACGGCTCCCATAAATGTGAATCAGGAGAAAAGACTGTGAAATTACGCTGGTTACTATCCAGTACTATTGGAACCATCTTCATGCTATCGTCGCCGGCAATGGCCGCGAGACTTGAATCTTGGCGTTTTGATGCCAATCAAAACAGGCTGGAATTTAATACTCAAGGGGATGTTCAACCCCAAGCACAATTAATTTTTAACCCGACTCGTCTAGTAATTGATTTACCAGGAACCTCATTTGGTCGCCCACAGCTAACCCAACAAGTGGGCGGTGCAATTCGTTCGATCCGTGTTGGGCAGTTTGACGAACAAACAACGCGCATAGTGGTTGAACTCACTCCTGGTTATAGTTTAGACCCAAAACGAGTGCGATTTGTGGGTACAACTGGCGATCGCTGGACAGTGCAATTACCGACGCCAGAAGCCGACAATCTCCCCGCAAGAAACACTGAGGGGCAACCAGAGCAAGCTATAGCTACTGATACTTCACCCAGAACATCTACACCAACATTCCCCCCAAGGAATATTTACAATGTGGTGACAAACGGCTCTGTAAATCCACTTAACAACAGAACGCTTGTCGCCAAAGTTACTCAAATTGAGAAATTACAAGTCACAGGTGATGGTTTTTTCATTGCTACAAGTGGTGGTAATCCTCAAATTCAGGTAAATCGTAGCAACGATCAAAAAGCAATTAACATTGACATTGCTGGCGCAACTCTATCACCAAGTTTAGAGCAGCGAGATTTGTCGATTAATCGCTATGGTGTCAGCCGTATCCAGTTCACCCAGCTGCAAACCAGCCCATCTGTTGTTCGCTTGACCTTACAAGTAGATCAAAATAGTCCAAATTGGCGAGCAACCACTAGCAGTGTTGGTGGTTTTGTGGTTCTACCCAGTCGTGGGGTTGCCCAGCTGCCTGGAACTAACAATCCACGTCCCATAACACCAAGTAGTACAACTGCTAGCATTCAGTCTGTACAACTGGCTAATAATGGCACACAACTGCTAATTCGAGCCGACCAAACTTTATCTGCTACAGGAGGCTGGGATAGAACCTCTGGTCTGTTCCGCATCACTATCAACAATGCTAAGTTAGCTCCCAAAGTCACAGGCCCTACTTTCAATCCTAATAGCCCGATTCTGCGAGTACGCCTGCAACCACAAGAATCCAACACTGTCACCGTCTTAGTTCAACCAGCAGCCGGAGTACAAATTGGGGAACTCAACCAAGTTGGCGACCAGCTTTTAGCTTTAGAATTACGACGCTCTAATAGCAGCATCACACCGCCCATTACTTTACCTCCCCTGCCATCAGTAGACCAAGGTCAATTACCAAATCCCATAGATAATCCCCGTCCCATCTCCCAGCCACGGCCACGCCCCTCAGTTCCTAAAGGGAAATTGCTGGTAGTTATTGACCCAGGACATGGGGGAAAAGACTCAGGTGCCCCTGGTCTTGGGGGACTTTTGGAAAAGAATGTCATTTTGCCTATTGGGAAAAGGGTAGGAGCAATTTTAGAGCAAAATGGTGTACAAGCAGTGCTAACGCGGGATGCCGACTTTTTCGTAGAACTTCAGGGACGGGTAGATATTGCCAAGCGGGTTAATGCGACTTTGTTTGTCAGCATTCACGCTAATTCCGTTGATAATCGCCCTGATGTCAATGGGTTAGAAGTATATTATTTCGATAGTGGTTACCATCTGGCTGAAGTAGTTCGTAAAACCATTCTCCAGGACATCGGTACTATCAAAGACCGGGGAACCCGCAAAGCCAGATTCTACGTTCTGAGGAAAAGCTCTATGCCTTCGATTTTGGTAGAAACAGGCTATATGACTGGTTACGAGGATAATCCCAGATTAGGAACACCAGAATATCAAAATCGGATGGCAGAAGCGATCGCTCGTGGCATTCTAAAATACTTACAGCAGAGGTAATATATTACAAAATACTAATTAAAGAGGTGGTATTTAAACTTCTTTGACCGAGACAATTTTAGATTTTAGATTTTAGATTTTGGATTAAATTGAAATCTAGAATCTAAAAAAAGGTTTCAAGCCCCCGACTTAAGTCGGAAAGAAAATTCCCAAATTTTCAATATTTAAGCCTCTTCTTTATAAGGAGAGGTTAATCCACGCATACGCTCTCTACGAGACGCTCTTGCTAGCTTGCAACTCTTACAGAGTACGCGGACTCGCTAACGCTTCGCTATCGTAAATCCAAACATAGTAAATTGAGTGACGCGCAGAATTTAGTGGTCAAATTGCAGATTGTCTGCTAAATTCTGTATTCTAAATCCCAAAACCTAAATATATATCTGCCTGTGTATTCATCTTCCAGTTTTGAAGGGAATCTTGACAATTTTTCCAATCGAGAACCCCAACGTGCCCCAATTGGCATTTTTGATAGTGGTGTGGGTGGGCTGACAGTACTGCGACAAATATATCGGCAACTCCCCAATGAATCAATTGTTTACTTTGGGGATACAGCTAGACTTCCTTACGGAATTCGTTCACAAGGAGAAATTTTACGATTTACACGTGAAATTATTACCTGGCTACAACAGCAACAGGTAAAAATGGTAATTATGGCTTGTAATACCAGTTCTGCCTTAGCCCTAGAAACCGTGCGTCAAGAATTTAGCATACCCATTTTGGGAGTAATCCTACCAGGTGCAAAAGCTGCGGTGCAAGAAGGAAAGCGGATTGGTGTAATTGCTACTCCAGCTACAGCTAAGAGTAATGCTTATAAGCACGCTATTCTCGAAATTGCTCCTGATGTCCAAGTCTGGCAAGTTGGATGTCCAGAGTTTGTGCCACTGATTGAGCAAAACCGCATTCACGATCCTTACACTGCGGAAGTCGCACGAGCCTACCTAGAGCCTTTATTAGAGCAGGAAATTGACACCTTAGTTCACGGCTGTACTCATTATCCCCATCTTACACCAGTACTGCGATCGCTCCTCCCCTCTCAAGTTCAGTTGGTCGATCCAGCTGTTCATGTTGTGGCAGCTTGTGCCCAAGAACTAGACTTACTAGGCTTAAGAAATACTCATCTACCACTACCAACTCGCTTCGCCGTCAGCGGTTGTCCGCAACAGTTTTCCCAGTCAGGAGTGCAGTGGCTAGGCTATACCCCAATGGTTGAAGAGGTTTCCTTCACCGATATTCCTATTTCCCAACTCCAATAAAACTATTTCAGAAGGCAGAAGGGAACCCACGTTTAAAAACGCGGGATTGATCTTGGACGCTTTGTATCTTGCGGCACTTTCCGCTCGATACAATTGTTTTTTTAAACTGTAGCTCAGACCCAGAACTAAAGTTTTTATTAATACTCTTTTCCTTCTGCCAACTGAGCCTCCTGCCTTCTGCCTTTCTTGTAAAGCAGATGAGAAGTTAAACCTCGTCTACCTTGAAAACCGTAGTTTTTTTGTCATAAGGGTAAAGCACAAAACTCAAGCTTTGGCTGATTAATATACCCTCCTTAAAACTCCAGTTTTCAAAATGGACGCGGTTTAGCACAACTTCAAGCACTGCATGACTTATGTAAGGGAATAAACCCAATCTAAAAGTAGTAGTAATCGATACTGAATTTACTTAATATATACTTTTTCAGTAGCCATATTGTTTATCTAACTCAGTTATTCTTGATCCTTTTGCGGGTAGTGGAACTGTTTTGCTAGAGGCTGGTATTCTCGCGTTTGAGTCACATGGTTTTGAAATTAACCCAGCAGCCTGCATTCTTAGCAAAACGTATGAATTCATAAACAATTCTCAAAGAAAGGAGGTTATCGAAATAATTAGGACTCTGATAGATAGGGAATTCCCCTTTAGAGTTTTTGAAAATGATAGCCAAATACCACATTTGGTAGAGAAGTTAAGAACGCTCAGGAATGAGTTAGATGAAGAGTCAACAAGAATATTCGATGCTTTGATAATCTTTCTTGATGTTGCAAACAATAAAATTACTAATGAATTTATACAGTTTAAATTTGCTGCTTTAGCAAGTGTAATCGAAAAACTTCCTTACTCCAAAAAGAAAATCAGAGTAGGTCTATCTGATGCTCGTTCTCTTCCATTGAAAAACGATCAGATAGATTTTGTTGTTACCTCACCACCTTACATAAATGTATTTAACTATCATCAAAACTATCGCAGTTCTGCTGAGATATTAGGATGGGATTTATTAAAGATAGCAAAGTCAGAAATTGGATCTAACCGAGCAAATAGGGGAAACCGCTTTTACACAGTAGTACAATACTGTCTAGATATAGCTGACACTCTCAGGGAAATTTCAAGAGTAACTAAAAATGAGGCTCGGATTGTGTTTGTTTGTTATAGGACATGAATCCAATGTTCTGGGAGTGCCTTTTGACAATGCTGATATTATTGAAAAAATTGGACTAAGAGCAAATCTATTTCATCGGGCTTTGAGACAAAAGAGGGAATTTAAAAATAAATTTGGTAAAATTATTAGAGAAGATTTAATTAATTTTATCAACTTAAATAATGAGTTTCATAAGGAAATAATTGAGCAAATTGCAAGAGAAGTAGCTTTTGAGGTACTGAAAAGTGGTCTTTCCTTAGTCTCTTCTAAAAATATTGAACTTTTAGAAGATGCAATTGACAAAGTTCAGGATATTGGAAGAACACCAACTTTAGATAAAAGATTTCATATCTATCAATCTCATCAACCTGCTCAATTAGTCAGCCTTAAATATTCACAGTCAGTTCAACCTATGCCTGAACTTTCTCGCCCTCATTACACGAAGCTAACTGCATGCCTCAATAACCGTCGTCTACCTGAAGCTGATAAAGAACGAGTGAAAGAAGCTGTTAGAAAGTATCACGAGTGGATTGCTGAGTTAGAAAGAATTGAGCGTGGTCAAACAGATACAGTAGAGAAGTTAGTCGAAGCAACTAACCGATATAAACGTTTTATTGAACTTGACCTAATATTTGATAGTTCAGATAACTTTTTGTATAGACAGAAGGGGCAGTTAAAGCTAGATAATACTATCCTAGAAGAATTTTTGCCACAAGTAGTTTTCCGTAGTTTGCGAGGAATAGATGATTCTTTCGAGTTAGGTCCAAGAAATACCTTCTCTGGACTTAGTTTTCTTTCTTCTCTTGGAAATCTCGGTCAAGGTGGTGAAGCAAGCATTAGAACTAAAGATCAATATTTTATACTTGGTAAAAGGTTATATTTAAAGTCATCCTTTGATCCATAATTTAAAGACTACAAGTTGATTGAATCACATCTTGGATATGTTTGTGCAGAATGCAAAACAAATTTAGATAAAACTATGTTTCAAGAAGCAGTAGCAACAAGTAGAGATTTAAAGATAGCTGTTCCTGGATCTTTATACTTTCTGATTTGTGAATTTCTTGATATGACACCAATTTCAATAATTTCAACTCAAATTGATGATGTTTTGATCGTGCGAAAAACTAAGCGTATGTCTTCTAATATTCGACAAGAGTATCGAACACCAGAGGAAAGGCAACTTCACAGACTGGAATATGTAGACTTTTTGGATTCTTCTAAGTACTACCCTGACGTATTTCAAAGGATGATCGATAAAATTCAAGTTCTAATTGACGATACAAGTCCATCAATGGAAAATGTTTTAGACCAGGGGCATTTCTAATGTTTTTGATATTTTTTGGCAAAAAACCACAGATTTCGAGCTAGAAGAGGTTTATACCAATTCTTGGTGAAACTGTACAGAATCAAGCTTGATAAGGCAAGGGGCAAAATCCCCTTCTTCGAGAGCAACCTCAGATTTAGTCGGTATTAGGAGTTAAAAGTTTTGAATTAATAACTCCTAACTCCTCACTCCCAACTACTGACTATTAACTGCTTGAGTCACCTTAGTCCTTACTGATATCTCCTGCTTGTGTTTTCCTTCGGTAGATGAAGGGAAACTTGTAGGAACAGTCTTTGCACCCGTTCGCTTCGCCAATGCTAATAACAGGTAGACTGTGAACAAATATCCAGAGGCTAAAATAAAAATCATCATAGGTATACTTCCGTAAATCATTGTTCTACTAGCACCCTTCTAAACGAATATAAAATTTCATAAAATTAGTAGAACCTCAGCCAAGCAAGTGCATTCTTGATGACTGTAGTTTCCTATGGTAAAATTACCTATAGAGATAAAACCCTCTACGGAAAAAGCATTTATGACCTAATGCGACTTCTAGCAGACCATAGCTCCCACAGCAGTTAGCTTGCCGTTTAGCAATCTAAAACTACGATTTTCAGCGGTCTACTCGATCTGCTTTATTTTTGCTCAAACTGCTGCCAAAAGAGCAATGCTTGCGCTCTACGTGCGCTAAGTACGTGTAGCGGCTTCCCACAGGAATATCACACAGCTCCAAACCAGGAGTTTTGCCTATCGTAGGAAAAATTAAAGAATTTATTCCCTTAACCTAACCGACGAATATTTATTTTAGACTCACAACACCAACTCAGTAAAATCAACTAGTAGCTGACTTAACTTTTAGAGTGTGAATATCTTACAAAATTTAAAATTCCTATATTTTAGCGTAACACAACCACCCTGAATTTTCAGCTTATTCGGCTGCTAAATTTTAAATTTTTTGAAGAGCTACACCTCAATCTAGAGAAATTTAGCCTTGCTCTTGGCGACAAATTTAAATCGCTTCATTTTTGTCAATAAGTAATATTGCTTAAATTATCTTGATAACTGTGGCAAGAAAGGTGAAATGAGAAACTACTTAACACAATTTAATCTAACATTTATCCCATGCACTGAGAATTCATGTTTTAAGTTAGTTTAAAGTTTAAGTAGCCACAAATTAAGCATAATTGCTTATTGACAAAAGCATTAACAACCTTAATTATCACCCATAGACTCATAAAAATGGGATTACCTGATGAAAACTTTGCGCTGGCACAGGGTTATCTTAAAATGAGTATAGGATATGTAAACTTTCGTAACCTAAGTCAGAGTCCGCCCATCCATGACCCCAGCCACCTCCCTGTTTACCCCTGTGGAAGCAGACCTGCGACTACTAGCAGATAACCTAAAACAGCTAGTTGGAAATCGCCACCCCATTCTGTTTGCAGCAGCCGAACATTTATTCGGAGCTGGGGGAAAGCGTATCAGACCAGCAATTGTCCTGCTAATATCGCGGGCAACAATGTTAGAACAAGACATTACGCCGCGTCATCGCCGCCTTGCTGAGATTACAGAAATGATTCACACAGCAAGCTTGGTACATGACGATGTGGTAGATGAATCAGACGTGCGGCGAGGCGTTCCTACCGTTCATAGTTTGTTCGGGAACCGCATTGCCATCTTAGCAGGAGATTTTCTCTTTGCCCAATCGTCCTGGTATTTAGCAAACTTGGACAATTTGGAAGTAGTGAAACTGCTCTCAGAAGTCATTATGGATTTGGCTACTGGGGAGATTCAGCAGGGACTAAATCGTTTTGATGCTGGTATCTCTATTGAAACGTACATTGAGAAGAGTTACTACAAAACAGCTTCGTTAATCGCCAACAGTTCTAAAGCTGCTGGGTTACTCAGTGAAGTCTCGCGAGAAACTGTTGAGCATCTGTATAGCTACGGTCGTCATTTTGGTATAGCATTTCAAATTGTTGATGACATTTTAGATTTCACCAGTACAACAGATACCTTGGGTAAACCAGTGGGGTCGGATCTCAAAAGTGGTAATCTGACTGCACCCGTTTTATTTGCTTTAGCCCAAAAACCATCCTTGGAAGTGCTGATTGAACGAGAGTTTGCTCAAGAAGGAGATTTAGAGCAAGCACTAGCACTGATTCAAGATAGTCAAGGTATACAGCAGGCGCGAGAGTTAGCTGCTCACCATGCTAAGTTGGCAATTGAACATCTTGCAGTTCTCCCATTCTCAGAATCCCATCAGGCATTGATTAACATCGCTGAGTACACACTGAGTCGCCTCTATTAAATCAGTTATATCATGTCCGGTCAAAGACTTATCATTTACACCGCAGGGGGGCAGGGGGAAAGAGGCTTTTGGGATTTTTGCACAGATCCAGTAATCATAAGTGGTTAACCGGACTTGATATTATCAGTTCTCAGGTAGAAAGTGGGGATTTAGATGTGGGTGTGTTGTGGCTTCTGTAACCCACCGAAAACCTGAAATGTTGTGTTATGCAACGCTTTAACACACTAAGGCAGCTTTATGTTTAATTTAATCCACTTGTTTAACAGGTAGAAAGTGGGGTTTTTATTTGGAAATCCTGAAGAACTTCCAAAAAATAAATTACTACTACTTGTGGGGTAGATAGTGTTTGACTGAGCGCTCACTCTAAAGACTTGCCTGCTTTTGGTTAGTGGGCATCTCATAATAAAGAATGGGATATTTTTTGATGTGAAAGTTTTTAAGTATAAGACTCTGCTTCACTGGGAAACTAAAACTTGAAAACGGAAAAATGTTCACTGATAACTGTTTTTTAATCAATTTTAGGTTTCAGCGAGACTTGAGTCAGTTGCATGGTGTAACGGAAAGAAAAAATTTCTTTTTTCACTGATTTAGAAAACTTTTTTCAAGAAATTTGAGATTTAAAATTTTGGATGTGGGATTGTATCGAAAAAACTCCACATCCAAATTTTTTCTATGCAATATTAGGGGGTATCTGTTTAGGCGATCGCTTCTGTCGTAACTGTTTCTGCATGAGTTTTTCTAGTTCAGTGCGTCGAACTTCGACGGTATGAGTGGTCTTACCCGGCGTCTCCAAAAAAACGATACTATCTACGGGTTCTAATGCCACCAATTGGAACAAAATATGGGTGACAGGAGTAATTTTAGCTAGCATTTGAGGGTCAAGCCCATCAGGGGAAATTAGAGAGACATCCTGTATGGTAGGGAAAGCGTAAATCACACGTTTTTCCAATCCTGGATTAGCACGATTGCTCAATGTAGTTAAAACCCAGCTTGACTCCGAATTTTGGAGAATATAGTACTGGGAGTAACGTAATTTTTGAGCGATCGCTCTAAGGGCAGGGGCAATTGCTGCAACAAGATGTGGTGTCATACCATCGCGGGGTGCATTGTCAATCAGCAATTGAATTTGTGCTTCTAAATCCATAATGACTTGTATACGGCTCCTGGGTAATGGCAATAACATCTATCATGTGTGAACAATCCCATCAGAATTGGGAATAATAAAATCAGCCACATCCTCAATATAGGATTGGCCTACGTTTAGCTTATACGTAAAACCAAACCAGCCAATACCCACAGTCTTACAGGTTGTATTTAAGTAAGTTAGGGTCTTTTAAAAACCGAGACTATGAATTCAGCCGCAACCGCAACTATTCCATCTGCAACTATTCTGGGAGAAAATTCTACAGGCGTGGAGGCGATCTTTCAACTCCTGTCCAAGGAGTTTCAACAGTCAACTAAGGCTTCGGAACAGAATTGTCATGATGTCGCAACACGTATTACCAACGAAGTCTACCGGATTTGTCATGAGAGTAAACGTATCCAAGCTTCTGGATCTGTAGAAAGCTCGGCGATGACCTTGGCTCGGCATCGGCTACAACAGTGTCTCAGGTACTATCAGTTGGGTTCAAATCGGGGCAGGGTCGAATTACACAGTACTCTGAGTGCAATTATTTATCGATATATTAATCCTCCTCAGAGACAATTGAGCTATCAAGGGCGGCTGACGATAATTGAAGATTTTCTCCAGAGTTTTTATTTAGAGGCGTTGAACGCTTTCCGGCGAGAAAATCAACTTGGTGCTACTTATCGCCCTCAGACGCTCTTGGAATTGTCCGAGTATATGGCATTTACCGAGCGCTACGGCAAGCGACGCATTCCCTTACCAGGTCGTCAGCAACAGCTAATTATCCTGCGGGCACAAACTTTTTCCCAACAGCAGCCCCCAGAAACTAGCGTAGATATAGAACAAGCCGCAGAAGGTAGCAATAATGAAGGTGATGGTTCTTGGGAAGAACCAGCAATTCACCAATTGCGCTCCACAATGGCAACGCAAGCCGAACCCGAACCCGAAGAAGACACCTTGCGCTCTGTTGTCGTTACAGAATTAATGAATTATCTCGAACAACGACAACAATCTGATTGCGCTGATTACTTTTCTCTCCGCCTCCAGGATTTATCAGCACAGGAAATTGAGTCAATTTTAGGTTTAACTCCTCGTCAGAGAGATTATTTGCAGCAGCGCTTTAAGTATCATTTGATTCGCTTCGCTCTGTTGCACCGTTGGGAATTAGTTCACGAGTGGCTGGAAGCTTCTTTGCACACAAATTTGGGCTTAACTCCCCAGCAATGGCAAGTATACACAGCACAGCTGGACAATAAGCAACGGTCTTTATTAGAGTTGAAGCAACAAGGACAAGCTGATGAAAAAATAGCAAAAACTTTAGGGCTGTCAATGGCACAACTGCAAAAACGATGGTTTAAGATTCTTGAGCAAGCTTGGGAAATTCGTAACTCATTAGTTTCCGGATCAGGTGCATCTACTCATGAATAGTGACTCAGAATCCTTACAACACCGGTGTCTCAATTTGTTATTGACAGATGATGTCAAAAATAACGAGCAATCGGTAGAATGTGAGGAAAATGACGGGGTAAAAAACCTCCTCAAGGAAGCTACTGCCTCAAAAAGCAGTGAGCCAAAATTGGGAGGAACGCCCCAGACCTTTCAACTGGGAGAAATTCCTACTGTGCAAGATCGTTTTCAAGCTGTCCTTAAGCATCGGCTACAAATTCAAGCCCAAGAGCACCCACCGTTGTTTCCTTGGGAAACACAATTAATTGAATATCCTGATTTTGTTGATGAGCCGTCAATGACACTCGTTCCTAGCTGGGGATGGATGGTACAACAGTCGAAGTTGACCTTGCCGACTCGCTTACCGGAAAGAGTTTTCCAGCAATTGCTAGAACAGTGTCAGGCTTTGGTGACATCTTCAGTGCCGTTGGGGGCAAAATTAGTTCAAGTGGTGGAGAACTTTTTCCCCAATGAGTCTCAAGCACTAAATGACATAGCTGGATTGGTGCTAAGAAGCACCTATCGGTCTGTAAATACTCTGGAGACAATGCCCGCTATTGAGAGCGATTACTCAGATTTACAACCGCGTCAACAGATGGCTTTGTCGTTGCTAGCAGCAAAACAACTGCTGGAAAATCTGACTCTACCACTTTCAGCAACTAATCCCGTGGTAGAAAGACAATGGCTAACCAGTGTTGGTGCTTTGAATATCAGAGTAGAGTACCAGTCTCTAGGTAAACTTACGAAGTTACTTGTTCAAGCTGAGTTACCTGTTAAAGGAACTTTGACGCTGCGGGGAAGTGGCACTTTAGCAATGACAACATCTTCGACTTCGGGATACTTAAATGTAGAGTTAGGCTGCGAGCAACTTAACCCAACTTATACCCTGGAAGTTGAATTTCCAGAAATAGACGAACAGTCGTTGTTGTTTGTGATTAATCCCACGATTTAGTTTAAATTTCCACCGCTAGCACACTATGTCAATCAACGCCGATATATATTAAGAGGATTTTCCTGGTTTTGAAGCTTATCCTATTTTTCAATAAACGGTCATTAGGGTGTCTACGAGAAGCAGTTATTACTGAGGTACAAGAACCCCACCCCCAACCCCCTCTCCGCTTGCGAGCAGGGGGCTATGATGTACCTTACGATTGATTAGGAAATGCCATATCATTTTTTGACACAGTAGTAGGGTAAGTAATGATTCCCCTCCATTGTGTTTTTTGCATCTACATCATTGCTTGCATTAGACTCAAATGTTTAACTTATCCAGGATGAATCGGTTTTGGCGTCTCCCTGTAGGTAATTTCTGGCGGCAAAATCCGCAGGGGCCGCCTTTGATTGAAGTGGAAGATTCAATTTTATTGCGGGTGCTGGTGCTAGCGTTGGTTATTTTGGGAATTGTGGCGACGGATATTGCTGCTGAAACTTCATTCAGTTTTTGGGCATTACCCCTGAGTATAGTAGGTGCAATTTGGAGTTATTATCGTCGCCGCGATCGCAATGTTGCAATTAAATTCTGCATCGCCATCGGAATGTTAGTAGCACTGGGCGCTTTCTTTGGGCGATTAGTAGGAGAGTTGAATGATACGCGGTTGGGTTTGGCAGAGTTATTAATTCAACTTCAGGTGTTACACAGCTTTGATACACCCCGCCGGAAAAATTTGGGCTATTCGATTGTTATCGGACTGATTTTATTGGGTGTGGCAGCAACCCTGAGTCAGACTTTCGCATTTGCACCTGTGTTGCTGTTATTTTTAGCGATCGCTCTACCAACTCTAGTACTAGATTACCGCTCACGCTTGGGTTTGCAGCCATTAAAAACCCAAAAGGAAAAATTCAATCAGCAGAATTCCTCAAGTCTTAATTTTAAATTTTTAATTTTAACTTTTTTACTAATTGTCGGTCTGGGACTGGCAATTTTTGCTGTTTTACCTAGATTCCCCGGCTATCAATTACGGAATTTTCCTGTAAGTTCTGCTATTCAAGTAAAAAGTAATTTCACCGGACGTAGTATCATTAATCCCGGTTATGTCCGCCAAGGTAAAGCTGATAATCAAGGCAGTGGTAGCGGTGGTACGGGACAAAATAAAACTGGTCAACCAGGTAAAATAGATAATAACTTTTATTACGGTTTTAATAGCCAAATAAACCAAAACCTGCGGGGCGAGATGAAACCCAAGGTTGTCATGCGGGTGCGATCGCAAGCTGAGGGTTTTTGGCGAGTACTAGGATTCGATCGTTATACAGGTAAGGGATGGGAAGTTTCTCGCAATGAAGATGTGACGACTGTTAGACGATCGCCTTGGTCTTACCAAATTTTTCTTTCTCCATCTGTAATTACTGGTAAAACCCAAGAGGTAGTACAAACTTATACAGTGGTGTCGGATTTGCCTAACCTGATTCCAGCGATGACTTATCCCAAAGAAGTTTACTTTCCAGCACCAGTGATCGCTGTTGATAAAGAAGACGGATTGCGATCGCCTGTAGAATTATCACAAGGTCTTACCTACACAATAGTTTCCGAAGTGCCATACCGCGATCGCACTTTGTTAGGTGAAGCTTCTACTAAATATCCACCACAAATTAAAAAGTATTATTTGCAAATTCCTCCCGAAATTGCCGAAAAAGTTCGGCAACGTACCGAAGAAATCCTCGCTAACTACAATCAAGAAAAAGTCGCAAAGTCTGCTAAAAGCCTGGATTCACCTTATGAAAAGGCTCTCTACTTAGCTCAATATTTAAAGCAACGCTACTCTATTCCCCAAAATCCCTTAGAACTACCTTATTTGAGTGAAAAAGAAGACTTGGTAGAAACTTTTTTATTTAAGCAAAAAGGAGGCTATCCAGACCACTTCTCAACAGTTCTCACGGTGATGTTGCGTTCCATTGGCATCCCAGCGCGGTTGGTAGCAGGATTTGGTGCAGGAGAATTTAATCCATTTACAGGGCTGTATGTTGTCCGTAATACTGATGCTTATGCGATGACGGAAGTGTATTTTCCGAAATATGGTTGGTTTGCCTTTGACCCTATTCCCAATCATCCTCTGATTCCGCCATCCATTGAAGACACTCAGACTTTTAGTGTGTTGCGCCAATTGTGGCATTGGGTTGCTGGCTGGTTGCCTTCTCCGGTGACAGGTTTGTTGAATAATCTATTTGAGACAATATTTAAGTGGGTGATTAGAGCGATCGCTTGGTTTTTAGCTTTATTCTCTCAAGGTTGGTTTGGTGTATTAACTGGCTTAATTGTGGGGACTACAGCAGCTTTCTTAAGTTGGCTGGGTTGGGGTCAGTGGCGAGAGTGGCGCAACCGTAGATGGTTAAAGAAATTGCCAGCGATGGAGAGCCTTTATCAACAAATGCTGCAATGGACAACTCAAAAAGGTTTAGGCAAACATCCAGCACAAACACCTTTAGAGTATGCCAGAGTCTCATACCAGCATCATGCTTTAGCAACTGCTGAGGTTATAGATGAAATTTGTCAAGCTTATGTTGGCTGGCGTTATGGCGGTCATACACCTAACTTGCAGCAACTACGACAAAGATGGCAAGGTTTGAAAAAAGCTGCTAAGTGACTCATCCTGGAGTTAATCCTAAGTCACTTAGTTGATTTAAATACCCAGCTATAAAAAAATCAAGGCAAGTAACAATACCGTTGCCAAAATAAGAGCATGAAGAGGTAGGGGGTGATTTTTGAGCGTGTTCAGACTGTAAAAGACCTCATGGCAACCGCCACCACTCGAACAGGACTCAAAGTGTTTACGACGATTCTTGATAAAACCTATCAAACGGGCCGAAAAGTGGCTCTTGACTTCAAATCAAATATGAAGATTGTTTTTGATGAATTCTTGCCGCAATGGAATTACACCGTTAAACCAGAGTTACACGTTATTTAATCCATGATCCTTACCATCTCCTGTGCTCAACGTGTTAGCAGCAGTATTTCCCGTCAGGATATTGGCTTTAACTACATGACCTGGACTGATTTTTTCTCCTTTCTCTTTACCTATTAATGAGAGTGGTTGTTTCTACTAATCCTATCGCGTCTATGATTCCTGCTACTATCCCTAAATGGTCTATATTCTGAATTTCAATGTCTTCGTTATTCAACATTACAACAGTATTCTCCACAACTTATGTTGCAATTCTCTCATTGATATTTTTGTTATCAATTATTTTTTAATTATGAAGTTTTTCCTTTGTTCTGTCTTCGTTACAAAACTTCCTCTTCTCGCCCAATTAAGAAGCTTAATGAGAAAAAGTGGCATTAAGTCTCTTAACTTTTGAATCAACCTTAGTTCTTATGTACTACTATGTCAGCTTTTTGTTGATGTGTGACAGTTAGGGTGCGGAATATGGGTTATAATACAGATGATGACACTCATAGGGAGAGAGTTATATGATCGCCCTGCCTGGAGTCGCCATCCATAGCAAAATCTATGAAAGTTCGGCATCTCTAGTGTATCGGGGCATCACAGAGCAAGACGATCGCCCGCTCATCGTCAAACTGCTAAAGCTTGATTACCCCTCTCCCCAAGAATTAACTCGCTACAGACAGGAATATGAAATTACCCGCTCCCTGAATCTCCCAGGAGTTGTCAAGGCGTACAGCCAGCAAGATTATCAACGCACGATCGCTATTCTCTTAGAAGATTTTGGTGGAGAATCTATTGAGAGATGGATGCAGCAGCGAAAAGAAAGATTCTGCCCCATGCCCTTATCCAATTTCTTCAGATTAGCCATTGACATTACAGAGATTCTAGGCAGAATTCATCACGCTAATATCATCCACAAAGATATCAACCCTGGCAATATCGTCTTCAATTCAGATACGGGTGTGGTTAAAATTATTGATTTTGGCATTGCCACCCGATTTAATCGCACAAATCCAACCTTCAAAAGTCCTCATGTATTAGAAGGTACACTTGCCTACATTTCTCCGGAGCAGACGGGGCGGATGAATCGCTGGCTCGATTACCGCACCGATTTTTACTCGCTCGGTGTAACGTTCTATGAACTGCTCACCGGACAGCTACCGTTCCCAACAACAGACATACTAGAGCTAGTTCATTGCCATATTGCCAAATCGCCTGTTTTGCCTCACGAATTGAATGCAGCGATTCCCAAAGCAGTTTCAGATATTGTGATGAAACTGATGGCAAAAAATGCCGAAGATCGCTATCAGAGTGCCTGGGGAATTAAGGCGGATTTAGAAAGGAGCGCCCAGCAATTTGCCCAAAGCGGTCAAATCGATCGCATCCAATTAGGTCTTCAAGATATTTCGGGGCAGTTTCACATTCCCCAAAAACTGTACGGACGAGAAGCCCAGATTGCAGCATTATTAGCGGCGTTTGACAGAGTAGCCAAAAGAGGGAATCAAGAAAATGCTCAAATGATGCTAGTTTCTGGTTATCCTGGAATTGGCAAATCAGCATTGGTGCAGGAACTCTATAAACCCATCACGGCAAAGCACGGCTATTTTATTTCTGGTAAGTTTGACCAATTTCGACGCAATATTCCCTATAGCGCGATCGCCCATGCCCTGCAAAAATTGGTGCAGCAACTACTGGGGGAACCAGATGAGCAGTTGCAACAGTGGCGCAATCGCCTGCTGACGGCATTGGGAAGCAACGGACAAATCATCATTGATGTCATAAGAGAAGTTGAGTTAATCATTGGCAAGCAGCCGCCCGTACCCCAAGTTGGAGCAACACAAGCTCAAAATCGCTTCAATTTAGTTTTTCAAAATTTTGTACGGGTGTTTTGTTCAAAGGAGCATCCCCTGGTAATCTTCTTAGACGATTTACAATGGATCGACTCAGCCACGCTAAAGTTAATCGAGCTAATATTACTCGACGAGCAGACTCAATGTCTATTTTTGATTGGAGCCTATCGAGATAATGAAGTGCATCCAACGCATCCACTGGTCTTGACACTGGAGAGACTGCGAAAACAAGGGGCAGTGCTTCAGGAGATAATTCTGACACCCTTAACACCCGAATCGTTGAGTCAATTGATTGCCGAGACGCTACACCAAAATATTGACACCATTCGTTCTTTAGCCCAATTAGTGTTACGTAAAACCGAGGGCAACCCTTTTTTTGTCGGTGAATTTTTAAGAATGCTGTATAGCGAAAATCTGTTGACCTTTGACCCCCTTAGTAAGGGGAGCCACTCTTGTGCGGGGGTTCCCCCCGTTGAGAGAAGTGGCGTGGGAAGTAAAGGGGGGTGGCAGTGGGACATAGCCCAGATTGAAGCACAAGATATTACTGATAATGTGGTGGAGTTGCTGCTGCTCCAGTTGAAGCAATTGCCAGAAGAAACACGGCAAATTCTCCGTTTAGCCGCTTGTGTTGGAGCTGAATTTGATTTAGATACGTTAGCGATCGTTTGTGAGCGATCGCCTAAAGCGATTTTCCCAGATATACTAGCAGCAATCCAAGCTGGATTAATTCAACCCTTGTCTGAATTGGACGAAGATTTATTAGTTCAAGAGTATAAGTTTTTGCACGATCGCGTCCAGCAAGCCGGATATGCCTTGATTGATGATTCACACAAACAAGTTGTTCATCTCCAAATCGGTTACAATCTACTCGAAAAAACTTCACCAGAGCAACGAACTGATCGGCTGTTTGCCATTGTGGATCATCTCAATCAAGGAATTGAGCTAGTTAGGGAGCAACCAGAACGAACTGAAATTGCTAGATTAAATTTGATGGCAGGTCAGAAAGCAAAAGCAGCAACGGCTTATGAAGCAGCGCTTCAGTATTTCACTACAGGACTGAAACTCCTCAAGAAGAAGAGTTGGCACAGTGAGTATGACCTTACCTTGGCGCTGTACTCCCAAGCAGCAGAAGCGGCATATCTTCAGGGTCGCTTTGATGAGATGGAACACTTCGTAGAAGTGGTACTCGATCGCGCTAAGACAGTGCTTGATAAAGTGCAGGTTTACGATAGCAGAATTCAAAGATGTTTATCACAGGGCAAGCTAAAAGAAGCACTTAAAATTGGCTTGGAAGTGTTGAATCTTTTGGGAGTCATCTTAATAGAAACTCCAAGTCAGTTAGATGTTCAAAAAGAATTGGAGTCAACGGCTAGACTATTAGCTGGACGAGAACTCGAAGACTTAATTAATCTACCAAAGATGACCGTACCAGAACCGCTGGCAGCAATTTATATCCTGGCAAATATCGCGGTTCCTGCATGTACGGTGTCACCAGCAATGATGATACTGATTGTATGCCAAATGGTAAGTTTATCAATCAACTACGGCAATGCTACGTGGTCAGCAATGGGTTATGTTAGCTACGGAGTTGTTTTAGGTGATGTTGTTCAAGACATTGAACTCGGTTATAAATTTGGTCAATTGGCTCTGGGCTTGGCAGAACGATTGAATACCAAAAAAGGTAATACTAAAGTATTAACGGTATTGAGTGCCAACGTCCTGCACTGGAAGGTACATTTTAGGAGAACAATACCAATTCTGGTTGATGCTTATCAAAACGGAGTAGAAACCGGAGACTTTGAATTCGCTAGCTATGCTGCATGTAATGTATGTTGTTACTCGTTTTTTGTTGGTGAAGAACTCACCCAACTGGAACAAAAAACGGCAACCTACAGCAAAGCAATTAAACAAATTAGACGGGAAAACCCCTCTAATTGGATTGCAGTGTTGTGGCAGACAATCCTTAATCTGTTGGGTAGGTCTGAGAATCCCAGCCGTTTAATTGGTAGTGTATATGATGAAGAGCAAGCGCTATCGCACGCTATTGCAGTTAAAGACGGAACTGAAATTCACTACTTCTATTTAACCAAAGTTATACTGTGTTATCTATTTGGGGAGTATCATCAAGCTGCACAAACTGCTGCGTTAGCAAGGCAGTTTTTAGAAGAGGTAACAGGACTTATATTCCATTTCTACGATTCTCTGGTGCTTTTGAGCCTACTGGTTGAGGCTTCAAGCCCTAGAAAAGCAGCGTGGCTAAGTTGTGTGAACACCAACCAAGAAAAGATGCAAAAATGGGCAGAACACGCCCCAATGAATTATCTCCACAAATTTCATCTAGTTGAGGCAGAGAAAGCGCGAGTTTTAGGGCAGTTCTTTGAGGCTGAAGAGTTTTATGAACGAGCGATCGCAGGTGCTGCTGAAAATGAGTTTATCCAAGAAGAAGCATTAGCTTATGAATTAGCGGCTAAACATTATTTGGTGCGAGGTCGGTCAAAAATTGCTCAAACCTACATGAAAGAGGCGCACTATTGCTACGATCGCTGGGGCGCAACCGCTAAAGTTAAAGATTTAGAAAAGCGCTATCCGCAACTACTCAACACCAACCTGACTCGACAATCAAATCTAATCGTGACCGATGAAACGATCCATCGCCCGACAGCGGCGATGGATTTGGCTGCGGTGATGAAAGCAGCTCAAGCCCTCTCAGAAACGATCCATCTCGATCGATTAATTGCCACGTTGATGCAGGTGGCGATCGAAAATGCCGGAGCCGAAACAGGCGCTCTGATTCTTCTAGAAGACGATCGGCTGACTGTGGTGGCTCAATGCAGCAAGAGTAGACAGTGCGCTCTCGGAAAGGTCGATGTTGCTGGCTGTGTCACAATTCCGATCTCCGTCATTCACTCGGTAGAACGCACTCAAGAAACGCTAGTGCTTGATGATGCAGTCAGCGAACCGTCTTTTTCGACCGATCTTTATATTCAAAACCAACAGACGCGATCGCTCCTCTGTATGCCAATTCTCAAGCAAAATCAGTTTATTGGCATACTTTATCTGGAAAATAATCTCAGTACCGGAGTGTTTACCAGCGATCGCTTGCAAGTCCTCAAACTGTTGATTGCTCAGGCAGCGATTTCACTAGAAAATGCTCGGTTATATGAACGGTTAGAAGATTATTCCGAAACACTGGAAAGGAAAGTAGAACAGCGAACTCAAGCCTTACAGCAGGAGATCGCTGAACGTCAACAAACCGAAGCCGCATTGAGACAAAGTGAAGCGAATTATCGCAACCTGGTACAAACCGCAAATTCAGTGATCATTCGCTATGATCCGCAAGGACGGATTCGATACATCAACGATTATGGGGTGAAATTCTTGGGCTATGAAGAACATCAGATTTTAGGGCGAACCTTACTTGAAACGATCGTTCCAGAAATCGAAACCTCTGGACGCGATGTCAGACCATTTATCCACGATTTACTTCGCAATCCTCAATCGTACCCGCAAGGCGAGGGTGAAAACCTGTGTCGAGACGGTAGGCGAGTTTGGCTTGCCTGGTCTAATCAAGCAATCTTGAATGAACAGGGAGATTTAGTTGAAATCTTATCGGTTGGCAATGACACCACCCAGCGTAAACAAGCAGAAGAAGCATTACAACGCAGTGAAGCCAAGTTCCGAACTATCTTTGAAAACTCGCAAGTCGGCATCTACCGAACCCGCATCTATGATGGATTAATTCTCGATGCCAATCAGCGCTTTGCAAATCTGTTTGGCTTTGATTCACCAGAGGAGATCATTGGGCTTGAACACACCACAGACTGTTATGTAAATCCCAGCGATCGTCAACAAGCCATTGAGTTGCTGAAGCGTGATGGGGAACTGCGAAGCTTTGAAGCACAGATGCGAAAACGAGATGGTACACAGTTTTGGGGGCTTTACTCCTCTCGTCTGAATGCAGCCGATGAATGCATAGAAGGAGTGATTGCGGATATCACCCTGCAAAAGCAAGCAGAAGCAGCCTCGATTTTAGAAGAGCGTAACCGCATGGCACGCGAAATTCACGACACACTCGCTCAGGCGTTTACAGGCATTCTGGCTCAGGTAGGAGCAGCAAACCAGGTGCTAACGGATGATTTAGAAGCAACTCAGGCACACCTAGACCTGATCAAAGAATTGGCACGAACTGGACTGAGTGAAGCGCGGCGATCGGTGATCGCGCTCCGTCCTCAGCTTTTGGAGGAGGGCAGTTTACAGAGCGCTCTACATCGTCTCGTGGCTCAAATTAGAACTGCCGCAACTGATACCACTTTATACTATGAGATCGAGGGTGCAGTGTATTCTCTAGCCACTGAAGTAGAAAGTCACCTACTGCGGATTGGGCAGGAAGCATTAACCAATGCTATCAGACACGCCAATGCTGACGAAATTCGGGTGGAGCTAGTATACGATCGCGATCGGTTTTGCTTGCGCGTAAAAGACAATGGGCAGGGCTTTGGAGTTGGGAGCGTTCCATCCGCTGATGGTTTTGGCTTATTAGGCATGAGCGAACGCGCAGAGCGCATCGGCGCACAACTAACGATTAGGAGTCAACCTGGGCGAGGAACAGAGATTATTGTCACCGTCAATCGGGAGTGAGTAACACGATGAGCCAAGCCACGACGACAATTCGCATTCTGATTGCAGACGATCATGCCATTTTTCGGCAAGGATTAGCCACGATTATTAACCGTGACCCAGATATGAGGGTGATTGCACAAGCCGAAAATGGAGAACAGGCGATCGCCTTATTTCGGGAACACCAACCGGATGTAACGCTGATGGATCTCCGAATGCCTGAAGTTGAAGGAGTTGCCGCCATCGGTGCAATTCGTGCTACCACTAAATCGGCTCGGATTATCGTGCTAACAACATATGATAGTGACGAAGATATTTATCGGGGATTGCAGGCAGGTGCAAAAGGATACCTGTTGAAAGAAACTGAACCTGACGAGTTGCTGAATGCCATTCGTACCGTTCATCGGGGTAAGCAGTATATTCCGCCTGATGTGGGGGCAAAGTTGGTACAGCGCCTCAGCAATCCAGAACTGAGTGAAAGAGAACTGGCGGTACTTTGCTCAATGGCACAGGGGATGAGTAATGCCGAGATTGCGGCTGCTTTGAGTATTGGTGAAGGCACTGTTAAATCTCATGTAAATCGGATTTTAAATAAGTTAGATGTGAGCGATCGCACCCAAGCTGTGATTGTTGCCGTTAAACGCGGCATTGTCAGTTTATAGTGTGTACTTTCGATTGAATTCGGATTCTAACTTGAGTTAGAGCCAACCTTCTATTTTGGGATAGAACGGTTGCTCCATCGATTTATAGTGTAAAAAATTTAACTGATTGTAGACGACAACTTAAAGTCAATTTCTTATATTGAATTTATATCAATCGTGATGGAGTAAATTGACTGAGCAACTTAATTGCAAGGTTCCAGTTTGCTTGTACAGATGTAGAAAGATGAGCGACGACCGTAGCCACAGTTCCTTACTTGTACCACCTTCAACCCAAGATCGTATTCAAGGTGTGCTGAGTGCCAAGGTAGTGCTGGTGATGTATGGAGACTATCAATGCTCAAGAAGTGCGGACGTTTACAAGATGATTAAAGTTATCAAACGAGAGCTTAGTGCTTCTTTTGGAGAGGATTATTTATGCTCCATCTTCCGCCATTTTCCGCAAACACAGATTCATCCCCATGCTCAACGGGCAGCCCAAGCCGCCCAAGCCGCCGCCGCCCAGGGACAGTTTTGGTCAATGCATGATACTTTATTTGCCCATCAACAAAAGTTGGAGAACGGTTATCTTGTCGAGTACGCCAATGATTTAGGGCTTGATATTCCTCAGTTTCTCAAAGAGTTGTCTAAACAAGTGCATATCGCTCGTATCAATGAAGATATCGAAGGCGGAATACATAGTGGAGTAACGTCTGCCCCAGCCCTGTTTATCAATGGAACTCGGTATACCGGGCACTGCAACACGGCGAAATTGATGGCAGCCATTATTGCTGCAAGTCATTAAGTTCCCCGATCTTTGCTCCCAATTCATATCTGACTTGTTTATTAGTGCTGGTAAGCTATGGAAATTAGATAGCTATCTTTTGCCTGTTTTGTTGAACAAGATTAGCAATTTTTGAACCATGCTAACAATTACAATACCAACAATTGAATTCAAAAACAGAGGCTTAACGCACACCCAATTGCAGCAAGTACTCGACTATGTTCATACTCATCTTGACCGAGACTTGTCACTGACTTAAATTGCTGAAGTTATCAATATTAGCCCGACTTACTTTGCTAGTTTGAACAAACTAGCAATGGGAATTTCACCGCATCAGTATGTGATTCGACAGCCAGTGGAACGGGCCGAAATGATGCTGTTGAAAACGGATTGGGCGATAACCCTTCGGGATAGCTTCTCTACGAGACGCTCCGCGAACGCTTACCGCGGACATTGCCTTACAAGTCGGTTTTTCCAGTCAAAGCCATCTGACGCAACAGTTCAAGCGCCTGACTGGAATGACACCAAAGCAGGTTCGCTAACCCCATGAAAATCTAACAAACTGCCCTAAGAATCTGAAAGAAACTGAGCATTCAAACTTTATACACTTTGAGTAGATCAAGTTAGAGATATTTAATAAACAGCCTCGATTTAGCTTCAATTACCACTGAAAGAGTTCTAATATGCTTTCTAGACTGATGATAGCTGTTGCAACAACAGTACTAATGATTGTGACCTCTTGTATGTTTCCAACGATATCACTAGGCAAAAGTGCGATCGCTCAAGTGCCCGGTGTCTATCCATTCAAGTTAGGTGATTTCACAATTACAGCATTGAGCGACGGTACATTACCCCAGGATTTTCATACGCTGCTGTCGAATACGAATCCAGCAGAAACTGATCGCCTGCTTCACAAAAGCTTTCTAACCAATCCTGTCGAAGCATCTATTAATGCTTTCTTGATCGATACTGGAGATCAGCAGGTGCTAGTCGATACGGGAGCAGGAACCTTCTTTGGTCCAAAGTTGGGCGGCAAGCTTCAGACATCGCTCTTGGCAGCAGGCTACGCTCCTAGCGAGATTGATGCAATCCTCCTGACTCATATTCATACCGATCACAGCGGTGGTCTGGTCGAAGCAGGTCAACTGGTATTTCCCAACGCTGCAATTTATGTCGGCAAACCTGATGTCGATTTCTGGTTCGATCGAACGAATGCCAAGCGATCGAACGTCGCTGAAAAATATTTTGACGAAGCCGCGAAAACCGTCAAACCTTATTTAGATGCCGGAAAGGTGAAATCGTTTTCTGGCGAAACCGCCATTTTACCGGGAATCACCGCGCATCCCACACCGGGACATACTCCTGGTCATAGCTGCTATGTAGCGGCAAGCAAGGGCGAGAGCATCGAGTTTTGGGGCGATATTGTTCACTTTGCTTCGGTGCAATTTCCCAAGCCAGAAATCACGGTTGCTTATGATGTCGATTCTAATGCTGCTGCTGCACAACGCAAAAAACAGTTTGCAAGAGCAGAAGCATCACGAATTTTGGTAGCAGGTGCACATTTGCCCTTTCCAGGCGTTGGGCATCTTCGGGCAGCAGATCAAGGTTATGCCTGGGTGCCAGTGGATTACCGATGGCGTGAACCCTAAAAAAGTCATAGTAATTATTAAAAAAGAACACGATTGTAGGGACACGACTGTACATGGAGATAGTTCAAGTAAAAATGAGGAACACACTATGAACACAGATTCGATTTGTTTTCCAGCAAAGTATGATCCGAGCCGCTGACCAAACCACTTTTGAACCAATGGAGAATGACGATATGCAGATAAATACTATTCCCACTCAAAGCAACCTCTCAGTCCTGCTCAAGATGGAAGCGGCAATCAATGCTCATGATATAAAAGTTCCAGGCAGTCTAGCAGTTCATAAGCTGATCTATCGCGGCGCAACTTACTACAAGTTGAGTCATCAAGCCATCACTTTTTTAGTCAATGCTTATTGAAACAGGAGAAACAGGATGATACTTCAGAATAAAGTCGCTTTAGTCACTGGAGGAACATCGGGTATTGGCAGAGCAACCGCGATCGCCTTTGGTGCTGCTGGCGCAAAAGTGGTGTTTTCTGACATCCGCGATGGAGAAGCTGAAGAAACTACAGCTCTGATCCGTGAGACTGGAGCGGAGTGCTTGTTTGTGAAATCAGATGTATCCAGTGAAGCGGACGTGCAAGCCCTGGTGCAGAAAACGATCGCCACCTACGGCAAACTCGATTGTGCCTTTAACAATGCTGGCATTGATCTTGCTGTTAAACCGCTGCACGAACAATTGATCGAGGATTTTGACCAAATTATGTCAATCAATGCGCGAGGGATATTTCTGTGCATGAAATATGAAATTCAACAAATGCTGACCCAGGGCGCAGGCGTGATTGTGAACAATTCGTCAACGAATGGTCTCGTTGCGCTTCCGGGGATATCTCCCTACGTTGCCAGCAAACATGCAGTGATGGGGCTGACGCGATCGGCTGCCCTCGACTATGCCAAACAGGGCATTCGGATTAATGCCGTCAACCCCGGTCCCATTGCAACTGACCTAATGGCTCGTAGCGCTGACCAGATGGGCATAACGTTCGATGATCTCGGGTCTATGGTTCCGATGGGTCGAATCGGTCAGGCAACAGAAATTGCTCAAGCGGTTGTGTTTCTATGTTCTGATGCTGCCAGCTACATCACTGGGCAACCCTTAGTGATCGATGGCGGATACACAGTGAGTTAATTTCTGGCTGCTTGAGCAACTACGGTACGTTGTCCTTGTTCCACTGCACCCCTGATCGCTTCACCCGTCGTCCTCAAGGAGTTCATCACCATGTCTCAAGTTCCTTCTAACCACCCGCGCGATCGCAACCTACCCACGCACGACTCAGGATCAACGGTTCCCGCTGGGAGGACTAATTTACAGTCTCATTGAAACATCATGCCACTATCGACGAGCAATTCTACGTCAGTCGCTCCATCGATTCCGAATAAAAATTGGAGAATAGCAAAAATGATTCAAAAGATACCGCTGCGTCGCGCAGCCCTTTTCGCGCTCACGCTACTCTTTACTACCCATTTCGCCTCCGCTTGCACGGAGTCTACAGCGAAGATGCCTACAATCACCTATCCTGAAACTAAGCGGGTCGATGTCGCCGAAAAACATTTCGGGCAGACGATCGCCGACCCCTATCGCTGGCTGGAAAACGACGTTCGCAACGACAAGGAAGTTGCTGCCTGGGTCGAATCGCAGAACAAAGTCACCAATGCTTATCTCAATACGCTGCCGGGTCGAGATATCTTCAAGGATCGACTCAAGCAGTTGTACAACTATGAGCGGTTCTCTATTCCAGTCAAAAAGGGTGGACAGTATTTCTACCTCTACAATTCTGGACTTCAAAACCAACAAGTTCTCTATGTCCGCGACAGTGTGGATGGCGCAGGGCGCGTACTGATTGATCCCAACAGTTGGGCAAAGGATGGGGCGACCGCACTTGCTGAATGGTCAGCTTCTGACGACGGGAAGCGCGTGGCTTATGCAGTGCA
Organism: Nostoc sp. ChiQUE01b; assembly: GCF_034531255.1. Lineage (NCBI taxonomy): Bacteria > Bacillati > Cyanobacteriota > Cyanophyceae > Nostocales > Nostocaceae > Nostoc > Nostoc sp. ChiQUE01b. The sequence goes on from NZ_JAVRBM010000004.1 coordinate 70,374, forward strand.
GGAGGGTGGCAGCGACTGGCGCACGATTCGGGTGCTGGACGTAAACACAGGCAAAGTACTCAACGATGAGATCAAATGGGCGAGGCTCCCCAGCATCGCCTGGGTCAAGGACGGCTCCGGTTTTTTCTACACCCGTTTTCCTGAACCGAAGCAAGGCGAAGCGTTCCAGGCGGGCGTGGAAAATCAGACCGTTTATTTCCATGCGATCGGCACCCCCCAAGCGCAAGATCGGCTAGTCTATGCCACCCCGGATCAGCCGACCCTGGTGCATAACGTTGACATTACCGCAGACGGGCGTTATGTCACGATCCTTTCCACGCCCGTTTCAGCAACCAACACCCTGACCGTGGTGGATCTCCAGAGCGCCGATTGGAAACCCCGCAAATTGGTCGATAATCTCGACGATGAATGGAGCGTCGTTGGTAATGTGGGCACGAAGTTCTTCCTCACCACCAGCCAGAACGCACCGCGCCTCAAGGTCGTCACGATGAATATCGCCGCTGCTGACCCAGTAATTACAGATGTGGTACCGGAGCAGGATTCAGTTCTGGGCAATGCTTCGCTGGTCGGTGGACGGTTGCTCATCTCCCATCGGGTTGACGTGAAGACGGAGATTCGACGCTACACGCTGGATGGCAAGGCTGATGGTGTGGTGAAGTTGCCCGGTATCGGCACCGCTGGCGGCTTCAAGAGCGAGCAGGGCAACCCGGAAACCTTTTTCGTCTTCACCAGCTACAACACTCCGGGCACGATCTATCGATACGATGTCGCCAGCAATACGGCGCGGGTGTGGGCACAACCTAAAGTTGCGATCGATCTAAACCGGATCGCGGTCGAACAGCGTTTCTACAGGTCGAAGGATGGCACTCGTGTTCCGATGTTTATCATCCGGCGCAAGGATGTGACCCGTCCGGCACCGACCCTGCTCTATGCCTATGGGGGCTATGGCATCCCCATGCTTCCCGCCTTCTCGCCAGAGCCTCTGGGGTGGGTCGAACAGGGCGGGGTGTATGCGATCGCTAACATTCGCGGCGGCTCCGAATATGGCAAGGCATGGCACGAAGCGGGTCGTCGTCAGAAGAAGCAGAACGTCTTTGATGATTTCATCGCAGCGGGCGAGTATCTGAAGGCACAGAGTATCACGCCCCAAAATGGCTTGGCGATTCAGGGCGGATCGAATGGCGGACTCCTGATCGGCGCAGTGGTCAATCAGCGACCGGATTTGTTCGCCGCCGCGCTGCCCCAAGTTGGTGTCATGGATATGCTCCGCTTCGACAAGTTCACGGGCGGGAAATTATGGGTAGATGAATATGGGTCTGTGGCACGGGAAGCGGATTTCCGTAACCTCTTCAGCTATTCGCCTTATCACAACATCCAATCCGGCAAGGCATATCCCGCGATCCTCGCCACCACTGCCGACACGGACGATCGCGTGGTTCCAAGTCACACCTTCAAATATGTCGCTGCACTTCAGGCGGCGGATATCGGTGACAAGCCGCACCTCGTCCGCATCGAAACGCGCGCGGGACATGGAGCGGGCAAGCCCACCGACAAGATCATTGAGGAAACGGCAGATATGTGGGCTTTTGCCGCTCACTGGACGGGGCTGGATGTCGGGGATGGGAAATGATCGGAACACGGCAACAGAACATCCCGATTAACGGGCATGAAGCAACTCAGGAGACTAACATGCGGTATAAAAATCGATTTCTTTTAATGTCTTTGGCGATCGCAGGCTTAGTGCTGGGCGGATGTAAAGTGTCTGCCGATGACGGCTCAAGAGAAGCGAATCAGGATATCACGGTCACATGCACGAGCACCGTCGCTTACGATGTAGGTGCCTGTCAGATCCTTGCTAACGCGAGATGCGATGGGGCAAGAGCACAGTTGAGGGGCGTACTGTCCACCACGTTCCTTCCAGCCAACAAGCTTTACCAGAACACGGCCCGATACAGGTGCCTTGGCGCTTAAGTGGCTCTGGAGATACGTGCTTCGCACAGGTAAGCCACTGCCCAACAACCATCAAACATAGGACTTACGCAGTTGGGACAAGAAAAGTTAGCAACGCCAACCTAAAATCGTTAGAGTCAGGGCATGACAAACCCAATGACCCGTCTAGACTACCCGACAAGATCATTGAGGAAACAGCAGATATGTGGGCTTTCGCCGCTCACTGGACGGGGCTGGATGTAAGGTAGGCGAACCGATTCACAAACAAATCAAATCATGATGATTCCTTGAAGTGATGGTCAACTCTACAGTTTTAAGGTGATGGATAAAATGATTAAGTGCAAAGATTTTGCGCCTCGGATTACTAAACGGGGACCCTTCGGCGGACCTTCCGAGTATGAATCCTTCTCTGAGGTTGTTAGTGCTGTAAATCAGTGGATCGAAAGTAAAACGATACAGGTGATCAATGTTGAAACTGTTGTTTTACCAGATCGTATCGAAGGCACAAGTGATGATGTCTACGGTATAGCGGTCAGTAATGGTTTCTACCCGGTGATGATCAGTCAAGGTGTTACAATCAATTGCTTTCAATGCGTGCGGGTCTGGTACCGAGAATAAGCTTTATCGGAAATAGCAGGCAGTGAAATTTAGAAGTGCGTTTCTTGGTTCTCGTCAAACTAAGCGAATCTCAACTGGCGGTGGCGCCCCAGTGGTCGGTATCGTCCGCATGAACTGAGAACTGGGTATTTTATAGGAGAAAGCATGAAGCGATTTACCTTGTTTACTTTCTTGTATCTCGCACTGGGAGTTTGTTTGACGGCGATCGCGCTTGGGTACCCGAACCTGCCTTCGAGTCTTCAAACAAGATTAGAGAACTCTATAAAAAAGATGATCAATTTTTCCGTGGGGTTCTCTTAAATAATAAGTCCTCCTTCATTTAGGGAGGAAGAATCTAATACAGCCAACCAAATCACGAATGGAGAACTGTCATGACAACACTGCTGAATGAGCTAATTGAAAAGCTGAAGACTAATGTGAAGGGTCATGTGGTGCTTCCTGATGATCCGAATTATGACGAAGTTCGCCAAATATGGAATGCGAGGATCGATCGCAGACCTGCTGTTATCGTGCAGTGTACGCAAGCCGATGATGTTGCCCGTGCGATCGCATTTGCGCAAGAGAACAAACTCGAAATCTCAATCAGAGGCGGTGGGCATAATGTGGCGGGAACCGCTGTGTGTGATAACGGCGTGATGATCGATCTTTCGATGATGAAGAATGTCCGCATTGATGCTGAAAAGCGGCGTGCGTATGTTGAAGCAGGTGCCACACTGGGTGATTTTGATTCTGCGGCACAGGTGCATGGGTTAGCGACTCCATCAGGAAATGTTTCAGAGACTGGTATCGCAGGTCTTACGCTAGGTGGCGGTTTCGGTTGGTTGAGTCGTAAGTACGGGATGACGATCGACAATCTTGTTTCTGCGGGAGTGGTAACAGCCGACGGGAATAAGATACAAGCAAGTGAAACCGAAAATGCTGACCTCTTCTGGGCGATTCGAGGTGGCGGAGGTAACTTTGGTGTTGTCACGGAGTTTGAATTCAAGCTTCATCCTGTAGGGCCTGAAATATTAGCTGGATTAATCGCTTTTCCGTTTAGCCAAGCCAAACAGATACTCACCCAGTATCGAAAATTTGTGGAATCAGCCCCCGATGAACTCACTGTATGGGTGTTATTTTGCAAGGCTCCGCCACTACCTTTTCTGCCTGAAAATGTGCATGGCAAAGAGGTCGTCCTTTTGCCTGTCTTTTATGTCGGCGATATTGCAGAGGGTGAGAAACAAATCGAACCTCTGGGCCGATTTGGCGATGCCTATGGCGAACAAATTGGTGTTCACCCATACGTAGAATGGCAGCAAGCTTTTAACGCCATGCTGTCACACGGTGCCAGGTACTACTGGAAATCTCATAATCTCACAGAGTTACGGGATGAAGTACTGGATACAATTGTAAACTTCGCAGATAAGCTACCCTTGCCACAATGCGTAATCTCTCTAATACTGGTCGATGGGGCACCCAGTCGCGTCCCCGCAAATGCTACGGCGTATTATCATCGGGATGTGAAGTTTTTGCTGAATACAGATGGGCGCTGGGAGGATGTGGCGCAAGATGAGATAGGCATTCAGTGGTCACGGGCGTTTTTCCAGGCTACTGCACCATATGCATCTGCTGGTTCCTATGTAAACTTCATGACCGAAGAGGAGGGAGATCGCGTCGCAGCGGTTTACGGAGCTAACTACGATCGCTTGGTACAGATCAAGAAGCGGTACGATCCTGATAACATTTTCCATCTCAACCAGAACATCAAACCCCAGTCATGAGGCGAGCAACGCTTAGAAGGCACAAATGATGGTGTCTACGGATTGAATGTCAGTAATGGTTTTTACCCAGTGATGATTAGTCAAGGTGTTACAATCAATTGCTTTCAATGTGTGCGTGTCTGGTACAGAGAATAAATTTTATCGAAAATAGTAGGCAGGGAAATTTAGAACTGCGTTTCCTGGTTATCGTCAAACTAAGCGAATCTCAACTTGTGGTGGTGCCCCACTGGTCGGTATCGTCTGTATGAACTGAGAACTGGGTATTTTATAGGAGAAAGCATGAAGCGATTTACCTTGTTTACTTTCCTGTATCTCGCGCTGGGAGTTTGTCTGACGGCGATCGCGCTTGGATACCCAAACCTGCCTTCGAGTCTTCAAACAAGCTTGTTCATCAATGCAGGAGCGTCCTACCTCGTTTGTATCCTCAGCACCTTTCCATTTTGGCGTGAGGCGACGATCCGCATCTATCGCAGACGGAATTCAGTAGTGATTCTACCCTGGTTGGTGATTGGATTCAACATTGTTTGGATGATCTGGGAAGCTCAGAGTCAGAACTGGACAATGGAAGCCATTTTACGAGCGTTTTCGCGGCTATTAGTTGTGTTAGGGTTTGCAGAAATCATTGTGATTACATGGCAAGTGAATTCTGAACATTAGGGTCTAAATCAGATGATCCTGAAACGAACTCGCTCTTCACCATAAGAATTTGGAAGAAGTTGAGTGTTGGAACTCATTACACTCAAGTTGGAGTTGGCAAACTGTCTCAGCAACGCGAGATATAGTCAAACGTACTCAACTAAGGAACACCATGAATAAGCCCAAGTTTTTTGTTACTCCCGGTTATGGCGAATATATGCTGAATGAATTGCATTACTCGCAAGCGGTAAAAATTGACAATCGAGTGGAGACATCAGGTCAAGGCGGCTGGGATGACAATCTGCAAATTCCCGAATCGCTTGCGGACGAGATTGCTCAGGCGTTTCGGAACGTAGAGCGAACCCTAGCGACTGCTGGTGCGGGTTGGGAGCATGTTGTCCACGTTAATTCTTACCATGTTGGAGGGTTTCCCCCGGAGGTTAACGAGGTGATGGTCAGGCTATATCGCCATTACATGCCCAACCACGCCCCAATTTGGACACAGGTAGGAGTCGCGGCGCTTGGACTGCCAACGATGCGGATTGAAATTCGCGTTACTGCAATTATTCCGTGAGTTTCGTATCAGTGGCAGCACTGCTCCACACCGATCGGAGCAAGCAGATGGAGTAATAACTCCGACACGAATTGATACTAAGTAAAACTGATCCATCAGGAGGACAATCATGAAACCTCAAACCATTTTTGGATTACTAACGATCGCTATAGGATTGCTCGGAGGTTCATTCACTCATTCAGCGATAGCGAAGCGCTGCTGCGTTCGCGTAGCGTCTCGCAGAGAAGTGCAGATCGCACACAGCATTCCTTCACAACAAACATCACCCGTTCTGATCGCAACTGCATACACTGATTTAACCTTACCCACCTTGCGCCAAGGAGACCGGGGTAAAAACGTGCGACTGTTGCAACGCATTCTTCAAGACAATGGCTTTTTAGGAGCCGCAGGCGTGAGATTAGGCAATCCAAATGGTGCGATCGTCGATGGCATCTATGGTGAGGTCACAGTCTCCGCGATACGAGATCTACAGCGACGATACAAAATCCCAGTTACAGGGCGAGTCAATCCGACCACATGGGAAGTCCTGGATATGCGCGAAAACCCCTATCGATCGCCGCTTCCCTGGAAACAATAGAGCCAGTAGGGTGCGTTAGCGACAGCGTAACGCACCGAACACAAGACCAGTGGTGCTACGCAATCTTGAACAAAGGAGAGATTCAGATGTCAGAGAACAATAAAACAATCTTGGAAGAAGCAAACGCGGCGATCGCTGAGGGCGACTATGAAGGATTCTTGTCGTTCTGCGCCGACGACACGGAATGGAAGTTTGTCGGCGACAAGACATTGAAAGGAAAAGAAGCCGTTCGCCAATGGATGGTAACGGAGTATGTGGAACCGCCGTTGAATATCGTCGCGAACTTAATTGCTGAGGGGGATTTCGTCACGGCACTGGGCGACCTCACAATCAAGGACGAAGACGGGAAGGCGACTCATTACTCGTACTGCGATGTCTGGCGCTTTCGCGGCGGCAAGATGGTCGAACTCAGGGCTTTCGTCATCAAAACCGATCAGGATGAAACCAGCAGCGCGGCGTAAGTAATCAGGAACAAGCACAGCCATTGAGCGTTAGACCTCTTGCGTGAATCATGAGTGGTTGAGGATGGCTGCAATTAGGGTGAACCGTAAGCCAAATCGACGACGGCGGTTGCGATCGCGCTCAGCCATTCCTAAACCTATCAGCACCTGGAATCAGCAACTAGACCAAAGGAGTTTATCACCAAAAAGTGGTATTAAGTCTTTTAACTTTTGAATCAACCTTAGTTCTTATGTACTACTATGTCAGCTTTTTGTTGATGTGTGACAGTTAGGGTGCGGAATGTGGGTTAAAACCAACCGATAGCGATTTTGATATCACCACAGTATACCTTGCGGTCTGAGTCTAGATCCTACAGGCGGCGATCGCTGGTAACTAAAATAGAATACGAGAACTGCGATCGCTGTCCAAACACCACCTCAATCTGATACGCTAGTTTACCCCGATTTCGCCAAGGGTTTAATCCCAGTAACCTAGCTGTGCCAGATGTCGGCTGTAGTATGCCTGCATGATAAAACCTATTCTGCTAAGTGTGCATCTCCATAAATCTAGCAATAGCTAGATGCTGAAATTCTCTCAAAGGCTATAATTTACATCTGTTGCACCGAGAGATTAACTTGTGGATGTCATATTAGAACGATCGCACGAATTAAAACAAGCCTTAGTTGATTTTGTCCTTGATGCTGAAGGCGAACTGGCACAAGCACTGGAAATTTATGCAGCAGAACAGTTGCGCCGTGGAAGTGGTGATAGTACGCAGCAGGACTTAACCATCGATAGCTTTTTGACAGCCGGGAAAGTCGGTGATAAGTCACCATTAGAGTTGTTTATCGAAAGCCATCCAGATTTAGCAGAAAGCGATCGCAGCCTGATCAACAGTTGGCATCATAGTTTTATTGGCTTGTTTGCCATTACTAATATTTTACCTGATGGCTTTGAATTGACTAACTGGTTGACAGATAAACGCTACATTGTCAAGCCAAACAATATTCAAACATTACAGGCGATATCTCGGTTGAAAGTCGGAGAAATCTTGCTAACTCGCATTTCTCCCGTTACCGATAGCTATTGGATGTTTTCTGGCCCTTACACAATAATGGGTAAATTAGGTAAACCAAAACTTGCCGTAGCAATTGGTAATTTTAAAGAAAACTATAAAAGTAATCTTTACAGCGATGCTCCAGACTTGCTAGAAGAAGCTTGGCAGTCAGTAGAAAAATATCATCAGCAGTTTGTGGACTTTTTTGGCACTGATGAAATCACACTACCTGGATACCAGCTTAATAAAAAAATAGCGGAATTTCAAGAAGTAATTACTGAAAAAACCTTTGCAGCCGCAGGAATTGATACTTCTAAATCTCTTGCGGAAGTTGCAGAAGCAGCTGGAATTGGTGAGGAGGAAATAAAAGCAGCCGCACAAGAATTTGGTGCAGATTCCAACGTAGTCTCTGAGATGTTTAACAGCAAAAGCAGCAAGAGCAAAATGGTTATGCCAAAGGTTGATTTGCCTGCTGAACTCAAGAAAGCAGAACAGGTAACGGCTCTTTCTCATCCCCGTTGGGGACAAATGTTTTTACCAACATATAGTAAAGTACAAGCAATCTTATCGGCAGAGGACTGGCAAAGTGTTCAAGGGGCAGAAAAACTAGTTCGCTACTACCTCGAAGATAAAAGTATTAATGCTTTTATTTGGCATCGATTAGCACAACAGTATCCAACTCAATTAGAAAATGTGTTGCAAACATTTTTGCAACGTCCAGAGTTTAGGCTTGAAAGTGACTTGGATGCACTTTTGCAAGAATTCTACAAACCTATTGAGCCAGACTTGCCAGATATTGCCAGTGTACCCATACATTTGCATAACTTATTTCAGGAAGCTTTAGGAGAAGTTAGTAAATCTAAGCCCAAGGGTAAGGGGCAACAAAAGCCAGCAAAGGGTTTTCAACGAGGTTAACAAATATAGCAAGGGACTGGGGAAGGTGGGGCCCCCTCTGGGAATAAGGGGTAATGGGGACTGGGTGAAAAATCTTTTTATGTCTAAGTTTTATTATCTGTTGATGTCCTAATCACCAAGGCTTGTGCTATATATCCAACATTTTACCCTACTCACTTAGGGTTATATCGTTTCCTTTCTTAAAGTCCTTTGTAGGAGTGTATGGTTAGCTGTGCGCTCTTACAACATATTGTGTGAAATCATTATCAAAAACGAGATAGAGGTTGGCTAGCTATAGCCGTAGTCATATAGGTTAAGACATAATGACAAGCGTGAAGCTAGGAATAATAATAGTTTTACCTCCTGCCTTCACCATAGCTGCCTCCTGCTATATCTTTAAAGATCGGTAGATAACAGGTGAACAATCTCATCTATAATTTCTTCTGGACTCTCAAGCTTGACTAGAAATCGATTAAAACCAGCATCTAAAGCTTTATGGCTTGAGACTTCCCGTGTATAAGAAGTGATAGCGATCGCCGGCAACTCTCTTATAGATGGGCAAGAATTCACTCGAATTTGCTCAATTAACCAATTTCCATCACGATCGGGCAACTTCATATTGCACAGCAAAATATCGGGATGAAGTGATTCGACCAAATCAAGGGCTGTTTCTGCATCGGTTAAAGCCATCACCTCTGCACCTGCTGCTTCCAAAATGAAGGTGAGTAAATCTGCAATATCTGGCTCATCTTCTACCAGTAAGATAGTGGTTCCAATCAGGTGCTGGAGGGAATTTAACTCAGTTTCTTGATTGATTTTTTGATCCGTTGCCATGCCGTCCTTTTATTGCCTGCTATAGTCTGCTATTTCTATTGCAACGCATGGAGCGGAATAAGTATTCACCCTAAATACACAAACTTGAGGTGAAAAGCCTTATCAATATGAAGAAATTAATTCACCGAGCAATATTGAGCGCTCTGTTAGGTGAGCGATCGCTCCGACCAATTCATCTATGTCCACAGGTTTTAATAACCATTTGTCAAACCTTGCTTGCGACTTCGGAAATCGAGCTTCTAACTCTCCAAGTCCCGTGACTGCAATAACAGGAGTGGATTTGTCAAGCCTATCTTCGATTTGCCTGATCTGACGTAGCAGCGAATAACCATCTTCATCAGGCATGGCAATGTCACTAAGTACTAAATCTGGGCGAAGTTCGACAAACGCTGCTAAGGCTTGATGTACTGTGAAAGTTGAATGAACTTCGATCCCATACAATTCAAGCAAACAAGTCATCCAGACACAGGAATCGAGGTCATCATCGACCACTAGTACTCGCAATCCTTCCAATGTGGAAGTGTTGGGAATGGGCATACCAGGAGCCTTACTCTAAGTGAATGTCACAGTATCTAATGAGAATTTAAGAATTAGTGCATTTTTTATAGAAAAATAAGATTTCCATAATTTTACTTAACATTGTGCAATGCAATTCTCAGAATTTAGCGGTTTGAACAGATGGCGTAGGAATCCAGAAAATATACAATATGGTTTCCATAAGTAAAGTGTTGTTTTGCGTAACAGTGGAAGTCCAGGGCTTTGCAATTATAATTACAAGTATTTAGCTAGACCCTGATTTATGGTTCTTATCGAATGATAAAAAACTTAAAATGATTTTTATATATTTAAATTTATTAATATTTCTCTAATATTTTTAGGTTTTGGCGATCGCGTTTTTTATAGTATTCACAAAGTTGACTAATATTTTTTGGTAATAGGTAATTGGAGAAAAGCTCTTACCTATTACCCATGACCGAAACAGTGCTGAGTGCCCAGTTATGAGTGCCCAGTTATAAAGTAATAATCGCACTCAGCACTGAAGGGTCCCAAGAAAGAGCTTTTAAGCATGGAAGAAGAAATAAATATTTATTTCGAGCGGAAAGTGCCACAAGAAATAGCGAAAAACGCGGTCTTGGGCTTTGCCCAAGTGGAGCGATTTTTCAAGACAATGCGTCCTGACTTCAATCCCCTAGATTTATCTATGGGGTTACTCAGCACTATAAGCCGAGGCACTCAGCACTCCTGAATCATTACCGAGGTTCAGTTTGGGTTGAGACTGTTAATACTTGCGGTGGTGTAGCATCCGGGGGATAGAGAAAATCTACTTCTACTAAGGAGCGATCGCCTGGTTTCATCTTTAATAAAACTAACGGTTCTCCTGGTTGACCTCTCTTTTGCACTAAATGCACAAACTGAGTTTGTGGCTGATTTCGCTCATCTTTATAACGTACCCGCACTGTCCCTCGGAAGAATACTTGAGGATCTGGTGTACTTAGAAAGCGTAACCCAGGTTTGACTAATTGATCCTCCTTGAGTGGTGTTTGTATCGACACACTAACAGTTTGAGGACTTTGAGTATTGTTATATAGCGGCAACTTGAGATTATATTGAATTCCATAGTTGCCATGAGCGCGATATGCGGTGTCAAGATAGCGCACCAGCATAGGCGCACTTTGAATTTGACCAGTTCCTAATGTACCGCCATGCAGGGTACTCAGAGCGTAGGAAAATACTTGACCAGGCTGGGGAATAGTTAGATACCTGGCTTTAGGATTATCTACTAATAAGGCTCTCCATCGCGAACCACTAACCACTCCTGCAACACGCCCATAAATTCTTGGCTTGCCAGTTTCCTCTAAGGGAGTGGGAGTTTTATCTCGTGGCCCAGCCAAATCACCATTATCTAGTAAATTCTGCCATTCTTCTAAAGTAGGCGATCGCTCACTGCCATCAGGATTCACCTGTGCAAACATCGCTAGGCTAGCTGCATAGACAGTGCCATCACTTTGCAGTCGGATTAACGTAGATCGACCATTCAGGGGTGGTGTCAATCCCTGCACAGGAATTGGCAAATTGAGTAACATCCGACTTTGCTTTGGTGGAATCTCAATTTGGGCAGGGAAAATCTCTTGTCGCACTCCCCGAAGCACATCAGACATGACGCGATCGCCTGGGCCGGCAAAAACTTTACCTAAAAGGTTTTGGCTAAAGGATGGTAACTGAATAAATGGTGCATCCGGTTGACTTAAATAACTCGCCGCCTGCCAAATATTTACCTTCACTGGTTCCGAACCAGGGTTATGCAAAATTATCCCTAAATAGAGCGATGTCTCCGACGGGCTACGCCTACGCAAATTCTCTGGTGGTTCAGCTTTGGCAACATGATGGGCAAAAATATCAAATCGTCCCCGAAAGGGAAAATTTAGATGCGCTGCTGGCACTTTTTTTCCATTTGGTGGAAAGGTGGAAAGTAAAATCCCTTCTTTCAACACCAATTCTGGACTATTGCTATTAAAGGTTGGCACTGTATCCAACTTCCCTGGTAAAGGTCGTACTTCTTGTGGTTGCACGACTTCTTCAGGTGGTGGTGTGGCAGGTATTGATTGGGCTATTGGGAAAATTAGTAACAATGGCAACATATACTTAGATATTTATCAAAAAATTGGGTTTAAGACCCCGTGCTTCAAGCACGGCTTTAATTTACTAGAGTCACGTTCTCCACTAAATGTGTTAAAATGGGGGAATGTTAACCATGAATTACCGCTATCGAATCTATCCAAATATGACTCAAGAACAGTCGCTCCTTGAGTGGATGGATGTTTGTCGTGTTGCCTATAACTACGGGCTGCGAGAAATTAAAGATTGGTGCAATAGTCGGAAATGCATGATTGACAGATGCTCGATTAGTCATGAATATATTATGGCTGCTGATAGGCCATATCCTGGCGAAGTAAAGCAACTGAATGCACTACCAAACGCTAAAAAGGTATTCCCTCGATTGAGCGAAGTGCCTAGTCAAGTTTTGCAGCAAGCCATTAAACAATTACACCGAGCGTGGGAAGGATTTCTTTATATTGGGCATGGGTTCCCAAGATTCAAGAAGTTTGGGCAATTCAAATCTTTGCTGTTCCCCCAGTTTAAAGAAAATCCTGTAATTGGATTAAATATCAAACTTCCTAAACTGGGTATTATTCCGATTAACTTACATCGCCCAATTCCTAATGGATTTGTGGTTAAGCAGGTTCGGATAATCAACAAAGCGAATATTTGGTACGCTTCCATTAATATTCAATGTGATGTTAGTGTTCCCTCACCAATACCACATGGTCACCCGATTGGGGTAGATGTTGGGCTTGAAAAGTTTTTAGCAACCAGTGACGGCGTTTTTGTAAAACTGCCTAAATTCTTGAAAGTCATGCAAAGCAAGCTGAAATTGCTGCAACACAGACTTTCTAGAAAAAAGAAGCGGTCTAAAAATTACGAGAAACAGCGCGTTAAGGTTGCCAGACTTCACCACACTATTGATAACACCCGCAAGAACTTCCATTTCAAGCAAGCTCACGCTCTCTGCGATGCTGGTGATATGGTCTTCATGGAAGACCTGGATTACCGGACTCTTGCTAAAGGGATGCTTGGTAAGCAGATGCTTGATGCTGGGTTTGGGCAATTCCGAACCATTACTAAATATGTGTGTTGGAAGCGCGGTAAGTTTTTTGGTGAAGTCAATGCTAGGGGTACTTCTCAAGAGTGTCCTGAGTGTGGTGTGGAAGTTAGAAAAGATTTGAGCATCAGAGTACATCGTTGTGAATGTGGATACTGCACTGACCGGGATGTAGCTAGTGGTCAAATAATCAGAAATAGAGGGATAGCCCTCATTAGTACCAATGGACAGTTGGGAATCCAAAACGCCTATGCAGACGGTTTGCCGGGGATTGAGATATCTCAGTCTAGGTCAAAGTCAAAATCCCTTTTGGGAATAACTAGGAAATCTAAGAAGTGATTCTTAGATGCTCCGAGGCTTCAGCCCGGAGTCATGTCACTTCACCATACAGACATTAACAACTTGATGAAAGTGCCAGTTTGTTAATAATTAATACGAAATCAGCAAGAATCCCCATCAAATTTTCTTGATTGAGAACCGGAACGTGGACAAAAATACAACGTGCCGTGAGTTGATTTTGGCCTAAGTAGTCCAACACAGAATAGTAAAGACCCTCTCTACGAGACGCTACGCGAACACAGACAAATTTCCCACAGTCGTGGCTAATTTGAATTGCTGCTGCTCCCGCCACTAATTTTTCTAAATCAACTTCTGTCTGTAAAATACTTTCTTTGCAGCTAGCAACTGCTTCCACACTTAATTGTGTACGGCTTGCAGCCATGCCACAACAGATGATGTAATCAGGTTGGATTGCCTTGATTTTTTCTATTACCTGAGTACTGGCAAGTTGTATATCTACAGGTAACTGACGTAAAAAAGTTAAGTCAAGTGGGATAAACTCAAGTTTGGTAACTTCAAGTAATAAATCATCAGAAGAATTTGACTGTTGATCTTTTAGCCAAGTGTCAAAAGAAGTTAATAGAATTCTTTTCTTCATAACAAATATTATTTAGAATAGAAAAACCCTCCATAATAAATTTACAAGGAGCAGGTAAATGCCAGTGATTGCGGTCGTAGATTACGAGATGGGAAATTTGCACTCAGTCTGCAAAGGCTTGGAAAAAGCTGGGGCAACTCCTAATGTTACTTATTCTCCAAAGGAATTAGAACAGGCAGATGCAATAGTCTTACCGGGAGTAGGAGCATTTGATCCAGCAGTGCAACACCTGCGATCGCGCGGTTTAGAACAACCGATAAAAGAAGCGATCGCATCTGGTAAACCTTTTTTGGGAATTTGTTTAGGATTGCAAATTCTCTTTGAATCAAGTGCAGAAGGTACCCAACCAGGACTAGGAATTATCAAAGGAAAAGTGCGGCGGTTTCGTCTTGAACCTGACATCACTATTCCTCACATGGGGTGGAATCAACTGGAAATCACTCAACCAAAAAGTATTTTGTGGGAGCATTTACCGTCCGATCCTTGGGTATATTTTGTCCATTCTTACTATGTTGACCCAATAGACCCGCTAATCCGTGCAGCAACTATCACTCACGGTACTCAAACCGTGACAGCGGCGATCGCTCATGAAAATCTGATGGCAGTCCAATTTCACCCCGAAAAATCCTCTAATATCGGATTGCAAATCCTGTCTAATTTCGTTGCTCAAGTCCGCGAAAAAATTCCTGCCTAATATTCTTTTTGTCATTTGTTCTTTGTCTTTTGTCTAAAACTAATGACCAATGACTAATGACCAATGACCAATGACTAATAACCAATGAGCCTGAGAATTTACGGCAATCGCCAGCTAAAAACTTTACCAGGAAAAGAAACTAGACCGACTAGTGCGCGAGTAAGAGAGGCAGTCTTTAATATTTGGCAAGGAGAAATTGCAGGTTGTCGCTGGCTAGATTTATGTGCCGGTACTGGTTCAATGGGCGCAGAGGCTTTGTGTAGAGGAGCCAGCCTAGTAGTGGGAATTGAACAATCGAGCCGAGCCTGTGCCACCATCCAACAAAATTGGCAGCAGGTAGCTAATGCCAACCAAGAATTTCGGGTATTACGGGGAGATATTACCCAGCAGTTAAAGACTTTATCAAGCAAGCAATTTGACAGAATCTACTTTGATCCACCTTATGCTAGTGGATTGTACCAGCCAGTATTAGAAGCGATCGCTGACTATCAACTTTTAGATCCTAGCGGTGAAATCGCAGTTGAACACGCCTCACAAGGTTGGACACCGCCAGAGATTCCCGCTTGGGAAATTTGCCGCCAGAAAGTTTACGGCAACACATCACTTACTTTCTACAGAATTGTGGAGTAAGGAGCAGGGGGAGATAAGGGAAATGAGGAACAATATAACTCCTAACTCCTAACTCCTAACTCCTAACTCCTAACTCAGTACTCAGTACTCCCTCATCCTCCCAGCTGATTGGGGCGCTTGTATTGCTTATATGCAGCGTAAAAAAGTCCGGCGAGAGTGACGAAAACTAGACCAAGGACAATACCTGATAGCAGGGGTTCAACCACTGTAAATCTCCTCTTTGTAATTATTAAATATTCGTTGCCTGTTTTTGATTTTACCAAATTTCGTATGAATCCTGCGCTCTACAGCCTTTTTGGAGGGCGACTACCCACAATAAAATAGTCTTTTGTGCTTGCAGACACAATCAAGAACTTTTAAGCTATGTGTAGGAAATGAAAACTTTTTAGCACACCTAGACTTTCACGGCAAACCTTTTGGATAACCAGATTACCAAACCTGAAATTTTGATTCAGCGGATCGTTTTATTGACGCTGGCTATACTGCTAGGAGTCACTTTGGGCTTTTTTGGTGTTCAGTTGGTTCAAGCCTCCGATCCATACGTCAAGAGTGTTCTATCCCTCACAGGCAACCCAGTTCAAGGACACGCAATATTTCAAATTAACTGTGCTGGTTGTCATGGCTTGGAAGCAGACGGGCGAGTGGGGCCCAGTTTGCAAGCTGTTTCAAAGCACAAGTCTCGGTATGGGCTGATTCACCAAGTCATCAGTGGCGAAACACCGCCAATGCCAAAATTCCAACCTAGTGCCCAAGAAATGGCCGATCTTTTGAACTATTTAGAGTCCTTATAGACCTAAGAATTTTTGGTTGTAGGATACATAAATACCCTTTCAAGCAGGGCTATTTCATTCTAAATGTAGACACAATATGGTAGAGTCCAGCGCAAATCCTTACCATATTGCGTCTACTACTGCGCGTCTACGCATAATAATGAAACCTCAAAACACCCTAGTACAGCGGGCGCGGAAATAAACCCTGACGCTCGTTCGCCCTTGGGGAAGACTCGCTTGCCGCCGGCGCTAACGGGTGACGCTCTCTACGAGACGCACTCGCGTTCGCAGGCTCGCTCTAAGCGAAGCCATACCGAAGGCGTTGCCTCTCGTTCGCGTTAGCGTCTCTGAAAGAGAAGAGAAGGCTTTACGCTGCGCTAACGGCAAGTTCCTCATGGGGGAAACCCCCAGACGCTCGTTCGCTCTTAGCGTCTCCCCTTGGGAGAAGACTCGCTTGCCGCCGGCGCTATCGCCCTTGGCGTCTCCCCTTCTCCCAAAGGGAGAGGCTAGCGCCTTCTCTACGAGACGCACTTGCGAACGCGGAGCGTCTCGTAGAGAAGGGAGAAGACCGGACTGCCTCACCATTTCAAATGGCGCAAGAGTTTGGAATACAATTATGCGTGAATGCGTGACTTTTGAGAGCCAGTTGCTAAGAAAGCGGGAACGCTAAAAGCGAACAAGTCGGGCAATGCCCGCCAACGCACTGGCTCCTTTTGACTTCCGCCTTGCGGTACTAGCTCAGTCTGATAAATTTTGTCTTATAAGTCCTAGTGGCGAGAACTGTCATTTATCTTTCGTTTTTGTATTCACATCTGGTAGTATTTGCGTAGAATCTTTGATAAAAACTCATATAAACTGTATATTTTTAAGTATGTTAAAGTAACCATTTTATTGCGAAAGTGAGGCTAGCATACCTAACTCGGTAGAATTAAGGTAAAAGCTTCTAGAAAATGGGCTAAGGTATTATAAAACTTTAAACAAAATATAGTCTAGTATAGTCAGATATAGTCTAAAGTTCTTAGTAGAGATGAAGCTGTGTGATTATGCCAAAACGGTAGGAATTTCCTACCTTACAGCTTGGAGGCATTACAAAGCGGGTAAAATACTATACCCAACAAAACTGAATATAAGCTTAGAGGTAATTAACTTGGCTGACAATGGGTGTGACGAGTTGATGCAAGATTTAGTAGCTATGAGACCTCGCCCTTAAGGGCGGGGTTTAATATTACCAGCTTCTCAGCACAGCTATATGGTCAACGCCGGGCAAAACGAAAAACAGAGAAGATAGTTGAAGCGCTAAATTCTGGTCTTGACTAAAATTATTCTCTAGTCAAATATATTTCAAGGGTATCTTTTTTGATATATTAATCACATATATAAAACAATACGTCATGCGTCAAGTAGAAAAGCACATAATTAAAGATGGTCATGAGTGGTTTGATTATTGTACTGAAATAACCACATTTTCTCGACAACTTTATAATGTTGCTCAATTTACTCAACGCCAAGGATTTTTCTATGGATGGGGAACTCAAACACAAGCTAAATTAGATAGTTTATTGAAACTTCAGGAAAGCTACAAGGCAATGCCTGCTAAAGTGTCTCAACTTGTTTTAAAGCAGAACGCAGACGCTTGTATTGCTTACTGCAAAGCACTAAGGGTATATAAGCTTGATGCAACTAAATTTACAGGTAAACCAAAGCCACCAAGCTATATAGATAACAAGAATCTAGTTAAATTTAATCATCAGGCAGTTGGGAAAAGAGAATTTAATAAGGGATGGATTGTTCCATCGATGTCCCCAATTAAAATTCCAGTTAAACCGGGATTAAAGTTTGAAGACGTGTGTGAGGTTCGGATTTTACCGCGCACTGGTTGTTTTGTGATTGAAGTAGTTTATGAAATAGCAGATTATTCACAGTTTTTTTGTAGCTTAAATCCTCAACTAGCAGCAGCAATAGACATTGGCTTGGACAATCTAGCAACCATTGTTTTTAATGACCCAACCATCCAACCAATTGCAGTAAACGGGAAACCGCTAAAATCAGTTAATCAGTTCTACAACAAACAGATTGCAAAATTTCGGGGTTTCCTGCCTACTGTCCAAGGAAAATCTCGGCGCATTGCAAACATCATTCGTAACCGCAACAACTTTGTAGATTCATATTTACATCAATCTACGAAGATGATTGTAGATGAATTTTTAGTTTTGGGTGTAACTCATGTATCAATAGGGAAAAACCAGCAATGGAAAACACGTCTTAATTTAGGTAAGCGTACAAACCAAAATTTTACTCAAATACCACACGCTAAATTTATCGAAATGCTAACTTATAAATTACAACGAGTTGGCATTACCGTTAAGGTTATAGAAGAATCCTACACTAGTAAGGCATCTTTTCTTGATTGGGACATCATCCCAACATACAAACCTAACAACAAGGTAAAACTAGTATTCAAAGGATTGCGTGTAAAACGTGCCTGGTATGTGAGTTCGCCTGGTTTGAAGATTCATGCCGACGTCAATGGTGCATTTAACATCGGCAGAAAAAGTAATCCCGAAGGGTTTGATTGTCTCAAATCTATTCTAAGGGATAGGGGGTGTCTGGTAGTACATCCAAGGCGGATAACTCCACTATTTAAGCGTCTTAATGCTGAAAGTAGAGTTGCTTAAACCCAAGTTTTCCTGTCTGACTATATTTGACTATGAAATTTGGAACTATAGCTTCTTTAACAGACTAGATATTCTTGAGATGACCGAAAGCTAATGACTGAAGCGATCCAAATCGGTAATCGTACAATTACAGCTAGTGAACTGATTTCTTTACTGGCAAGTTACCAAATGCTGCCACAGTTGCAGCGCGAATTAATCATTGATGAGGCGATAGAGCAAAACTCACGCTCTGCCAAGGTAGTAATAGAGTGTACCCCTGAGGAAGTAGCCCAAGCTAAACAGCAGTTTTATGCTGAAAAACAGTTCAAAAATGAAGAAGACATCCAGGCTTGGATGGCACATCAAGGACTGACTCTCGATCAACTAGAAATTATTACCACTCGTAAGCTGAAAATCGAAAAATTTAAGCAAGCCACTTGGGGTAATAAACTGGAATCTTACTTTTTTCAGTCCAAAGCAAAACTGGACAAAGTAATTTATTCGCTACTGCGAACCCAGGATGTGGGAATTGCTCAAGAACTCTACTTTCGGATTCAGGCAAAAGAAAACTCTTTTGCTGATTTAGCGCGGGAATACTCACTCGGGCCGGAAGCCCAAACTGGTGGCTTGGTAGGCCCGATTGAACTGAATGCACTACATCCGATAATGGTGCAAATGCTCTCTAGCAGTCAACCAGGTCAGATATTGCCCCCTACCCGTATCGCTGACTGGTTTGTGATTTTGCGGTTAGAAAAATTTATTCCAGCACAACTGGATGAATTTATGAAAATGCGCCTGTTGAATGAACTCTTTGAAAACTGGCTACAAGAACAGCAAAAGCAAATCATGTCTCCATCACAAGGGGAGGGTGAAATCTGACAGGCGATAAACCACCTACCACGCTTGGCTTTAAAACTGAAGTTAGGATCGGTTTCAAAATTTATAATTAATTTTTGAGAAAAAGCTAAAAATTAGACTAGGTAATAAATACAGATGATCCGACCTCGTAAGGTCTTTGCTCAACATTGGCTCAAAAGTGAAAAGGCGCTCGACGCAATTATTAAAGCAGCTGAGTGTACAAAAAGCGATCGCATCCTGGAAATTGGGCCTGGAACTGGCATTTTGACTCGTCGTTTATTACCCTTAGTCCAATCTCTGGTTGCAGTTGAAATAGACCGCGACTTATGCCAACTGTTGTCAAAGCAGCTTGGTAAGACTGAAAATTTTTTACTGCTGCAAGGCGATTTTCTCACTCTAGATTTACCATCTTATTTGACAGCCTTTCCCAATTTCCAACAGCCAAATAAGGTAGTAGCCAATATTCCCTACAACATTACAGGGCCAATTATTGAGAAACTACTGGGTACGATCGCTAACCCTAACCCCGAACCATTTGACTCAATAGTGTTGCTGGTACAAAAAGAAGTAGCAGAAAGATTATATGCTAAACCAGGATCAAAAGCTTTTGGAGCGTTGAGTGTGCGAGTACAGTATTTGGCTGAGTGTGAGTTAATCTGCACAGTCCCAGCGGCTGCATTCCATCCACCGCCAAAAGTTGATTCAGCAGTGGTGCGATTGCGCCCCCGAAAAATAGAGACACCAGCACTTAATCCCCGACAGTTAGAAAATTTCTTAAAGTTGGGGTTTGGTGCCAAACGCAAAATGTTACGAAATAATTTGCAATCAGTTATAGAACGCGATCGCTTGAGCCACTTACTGGAACAATTAAAAATAAATCCCCAAGCCAGAGCCGAAGACCTCAGCGTTCAGCAATGGGTGATTCTAGCAAATCAATTGGGAGTGGGGAGTAGGGAGTAAGGAACAAGGCAGATTTTTTTCCATTCCCCATACTTCATTCCCCATTCTCCATTCCCCATTCCCCATTACCCCTTATCCCCAGAGGGGGCCCCACCTTCCCCACTCCCAGAAAATGCGTTCCTACAGCCTAATTGCCCCTGCTAAAATCAACTTGTATCTGGAAATCATTGGCGAACGCCGCGATGGTTATCACGAGTTAGCCATGATACTTCAAAGTATTGGTCTTGCAGATCAAGTTGATGTACGTTCTATTAGCACTGACAGTATCCGTGTTCACTGCAACCACCCACAAGTACCGACAGATAATAGTAATCTGGCATACCGAGCAGCAGAATTAATGGTGAGGCAATTTCCCGAAGCCTTTGCTAAATATGGAGGCGTGGAGATTACCGTCAACAAGCAGATTCCTGTAGCTGCTGGGTTGGCTGGAGGTTCGACGAATGCAGCAGCTGTGTTGGTGGGGATAGATTTACTGTGGAAGTTGGGATTAACTCAGTCAGAATTAGAGGAGTTGGGAGGTACACTCGGTTCAGATGTACCATTTTGTGTGGCGGGTGGAACTGCGATCGCAACAGGTAGAGGTGAGCAACTTTCTCCTCTGCCAAGTTTGGATAGTATCTATATAGTGTTAGCAAAATACCGCAGTTTAGAAGTTTCCACCGCTTGGGCATACAAAACCTATCGACAGCAGTTTGGTCATTCTTATATTAGAGATAGCGACAACTTGACAGCGCGTGCTAATGCAGTTCATTCAGGAGCAATAGTAAAAGCTATCGTGGATAAAAACGTAAGAGAAATTGCCCAAAAACTGCACAATGATTTAGAGCGCGTGGTATTGCCAGTTTATTCCCAAGTCTTGCAGTTGCGAGAAGTATTTGCAAATCAAGAAGGTGTTTTAGGAACAATGATGTCTGGTTCTGGCCCAACAGTATTTGCTCTTTTTGAGTCTCAACAGCAGGCAGAACAAGTCAAGTTAAAAATTAAAGAAGCAATTCTTGATGAAGACTTAGAATTGTTTGTGACTCGGACAATTACACATGGTATTCAGGTGGCATCTTCAATTTAAATAAATCTTTGTCGTTAAATCGAGTATAAGAAATAAGCTGATAAGTTTTTTAATTGCATAGTTCAAATCCCTAGTAAAGAGGTAGAGATGCAATGTGAATCACGATTAGCTGAGGACAATAATTATTCCTAATGCTCCAATCCAAAATCTAATATCTAAAATCTAAATATTATGAATGACCAAAATCTAACGCCGCAAACAGATGCTAAAGAACAGGTGACAGCTAGTCCGTTACGCTGTTTTACTGGGGCGGTGATTTCTGGAGGGATGGGATTTGCAGCGTATTCGCTGATGATTGCGATCGCGACAAATTTTGCTAATAAACCGATCCATTCAATCAATCCATTGGTGGTGAAGATTTCTTCTGCCGTCCGCACTCTGGTTGTTGGTGTAGTTGCTTTAGGTAGCGGGATTTTTGCTATAGTGGCAATTGGTTTGTTGGCTTTGGGAGTGCAATTATTAGTCCAGCAATTGACGAAGCAAAAAAGTAGTGAAAACTAGTAATTTGCTTTTAATCAGTAACCTACAAGCACAAGTTTTTCTAAAACAGTATGATTTAGCTCTACTGTGCAAAGAGTTGATTTTATTCTTGCCAAATTTATTTAACACGAACAGCAAGTGCAGATGCAGTGCTACTGCTTGCAGCAATTCTCTGGTTTACTGCATTTCTACTTGTTTTAGTCAAGCTTTTTGGAATTGACGCAGACGCAAAGCGGGTTGTCGTCAGACATCGCTTCTTGAATAGCAGATGTTGTAATTTTGGAATTATAGTATAAAATTTGACCTTAACATAATTTGGTTTGACACTTTATAGACTGGCTCAATATTCACGAATTTATGCGGAATTGATACCTGCGATACTGAAATTGATAACAACAAGATCATTTATAAGCAAAATTTATGAACACAATCAAGAAATATTTTTTACCTCTTATTTTTGTGACAATGGTTGTGAGCCTTGGTAGTTGTAGTTCTAACCCCACCGCGAATAATATTGACAGCGCAACGCCATACCCTACCACAGCACCGACGAATAGCGTATCTTCTCAAACTCCCAGCCAAATTCCTAGCGTAGCTCAGTTGAGAGAAAAATCTCCTAATCAAGAATCTTCTAAGGAAAATACGCCTTCCTCATCAACTTCTGAAGTTGCCACTAGTAAAACTACTAACATAATAATATACACAAGTGATACCCAATGTCAAAAACTAATTCCAGAAAAGGTTTCAGTACCAGCAGATGAGCCAGTGACAAATGTCGTGAGTAAAATCTTAGAAAAACGAGATACAAGCGACTTTAGCTTGTCTGGGTATCGTGTCAACATCAAAAATGGCATTGCTACAGTTGATTTACGCATATCTCCTGAGTCAAAGCGGCAAATAACTTCTCTTTCTAGTTGTGAACAGTTTGCTCTGTTTGGCAGTCTCCGCAAAACCTTAACGAGTAATGCTCAATGGAATATTAAAGAGGTTCGCTTCACTGAGCGGGGCGAGGACATTGTTCTTTAGTTAAATATTGTAGTAAGTGGCGTCATCGCTAGCTAAAAAAATTTCCTAATCTGAACAGCCACAGGACTCATGCATCAGCAGTTGTCAAAATGGTGTATGTTCTAGCCAATTGAAAACAGCTGTAAATAGTGGTATGCTTAATTTTAGGCAGAGATTTATGGTAGCAATTTGCGGGTGTAATTCAGTGGTAGAATGTCATCTTCCCATGGTGAACGTCGTGGGTTCGAGTCCCATCGCCCGCTTTAAAATCTGTAGATTCGCAAATTATATGTCGCAATTCGCAAATTAATGTCGTTTTGGCTATTTTTGAGGTCAATTTAATTATATCTAAGTTTTCGCAAATTAATGTCGCTATTAACGCATTAGTGTTGTCGAATTAGTTTTCGCTACTGTTAACAAAATTAATATTTTATCAGATTATCGTCTAATTAACATACTAGCTTCTATATTAAACTCACCAGTATTTTGCTAAACCAAATTTCAATGGGGAGATTTTTTATTTTGCACTCAGCACTACCTTTACCTATTAAACATGATTATGATGAAGCAACTAATCAGTAAGTAACTGGTAAAATATTTTCTTCACAAAAAATACTGATTTATTTCAACCTTCCATTACCCAGCATGGCTTTTGACACTTTAGTATTAGGAAGATGACATTCCTTTCAACCCTCTTAAGTAACTTTTAGACAGGATAGTTATTGAACATCAATTCGATCTAACGTGGATTGCTGACGAGTAATAGAAGCTTGCTGTTGAGCGTTGAGGTCATCTTTCTGTTTTTGTTTCACTAAAATTTTAGTAATTTTTGTGACTTTCTCTTCAATTACCTGTTGAGTTCCTTCATTAGTCAACATCCGAGTATCTAAAGCACAGTAAAAATTTAGTTGATTTACTTTCCAAAGTTCACCTTTTTGCTCACCTGACAACCAAGCAAGCTGGAAATAACCCAGACAGCGGCATTGGAGCAGGCTATTAAGGAATGGTTGAAAAAACATGAGTCTACGTCTAGTGACAAATAGAGTCAGTTAAAAGCAATAGACGTTTTATTTGGGTTAACTAATTCTTGGTAATGGCGGCTATATCCTGGAACCCTTTTGGTTCCGGTAATTCCTATCAAAATCCTCAATAGATGGTGCAGTGCGATCGCAATTTCTCATCAAATCTAACTACCGCAATCACACTTAGGTCTGACTATATGAGTTTTAATTTATATCAATCTCAGTATTAGCACTAATGCTCTTTTCGAGGTGTATTGCTAAATTTTAAACATAAAAATTGGTATAGTTTCTCACTTTGACAGCCATAATTATGGATAGTCTTGACGAGTGTAATATATCAATATTTTGATTAAATAGACTCAAATAGTTTAAAAAATGCAACATAAACCTATTTTAGCTAAATATTTAAAAATACATTCATTTTGAGTTATTAAATTTAAAAATATATTCAAATATATTTTTAAATTGTAAATTTTTATACTCAATTAAAATATCTGGATTTGTAACTGTAAGCGATCGCTTCACAGGTAATTTTTCATGCAAAAAATGGCTTCTCTGTGGTTGGTGTAGGGATTTCAGCGTGCAAAGGATTCTAGAGGATGAGTGTTGTTACTGGGCAAATTGTGCGGGTGCGATCGCGGCAGTATCTTGTAGAAAATGTAGTGGCTAAACCTTCTGTAAAGGAAGACTTCCATTGAAGCTTTTGCACGCACTTTGAAAGTTCATCGGGTGGCAATTGAAAAGCAATCTATTAGCCCTTCGGCTTCTCTAAGAGACGCTACGCGAACGCTCAGGGCTAACCGTTCTGGAAACGCCATCGAGAATTTACCATTGCTGTTAGAACCTCCTGGCGCTGATGATGAACGCGCTGAACTAACGGAAGAAGAAGTACAAGCAGAAGAAGATACTCAGGTAACGGTGGCTACTGCACAGGCTGCTAGCTTTGGCTTAAGCTGCCGGGAATTGGAAATTTTAGAAGAAATGACCGATGTAGCGAACCAAACTAGATATCAAGCAGACCCACGAGTTGAAAAATTAGTGGTATGGATTAAACAAAATCTCTGTACTAATTTGGGTAAAGCGAATGCTGCTTGGTTAGAGAAGCGAGTAATTATCTTTACCGAATATACAGATACCAAACGCTACCTACAGCGAGGGGACGCAAGAAACTACAACCTTTAAACGAAGGCGAGAAAGACAACGTACTGGCTTTATTGGAAGATTCTTTAGCTTCTCCTCGTTTGCAAAAAGCATCCCAGACGATTAAAGAACTGCTGAAACAGAATGCTGCCCAAGATATTAATGATTTGATCCCCCATTTGAAACGCCGTGCCAATGTTTTGGCTCAAAGGGCTGAGAAAAATTTAAACGAACGGGGCAAAAAAGAAGCTGTGGAGATGAAAAAAATTCTCGAACAGCAGCAGCAGCGTATTAGCCAACGCAAGCAGGAAATTGAAAATACCAAACCTATTCAGCTATCGATTCCGTTTGAAGAGTTTCCTGTCGAGGAAAAACGGCAGTTAGAAGCAGACCGCCGCCACTGGGAGAAGCGATTGAAAGCACTGGCTGAAGAAATTAATTCAGAACCTGCCCGAATTGAAGCTTCTTACGAAGTTAGGGCGGTGCGAGTTGAACCTGTGGGATTGATTTATTTGTGGCCAGTTTCGGGTTAACAAGCAATTCCCTGGCTCATAGCCCCAAAACTGCCAGGGAATTACATTCCCTGTCTAACAGCGAAAGTCCTCTACAAGAGGACTATGTAAACGGTTCGAGTCGGATTTATCCGACTTCTGCTATTAGTCAGGGGTTTATAACCCCTGGCTGTCTGGCTGTCTCGCTAGCTGGCGGGGAAATTCGCAATTAACTACTAAATAACTGGCGGGAAAATTCACAACTAAGTAATTACTAACTGACTGATGGGCAAAATAACAACGACACCTAAAAACAAATGAGGCGGTCGTGGTTAAGGATAGAGAAATTCAAGCGCATAAGGAATGGTTGGGCTTTCTTCAGCCGATGGGGTTGGTAGTGTCGCCAACGGCGTTAAATAATGCCCAAATGTCGGTAAATCGCAACGTTGTTGAGTTACAGCAACGGTTAAGCGAAATAGTAAGCCGAGATTCCTCCGATGACAGTAGCAACTACACCTGCGTAATTTCTGATTTTTCCACCTTCACAGTTGAAATTCTGGGTTGGCAACCAACAGATTTAGTCGAGAGTCCAGAGGATTTGGCGGTATCGCTACCAGAATACAGTGAAACCTTACAACCAACCTATGCTGTACCCAACCCTGATAACGGTGGTTGGTTAATGCTGGTACAGATCATTTCCTCTGCTACTGATCTTGATAGAGTCAGTGAGAATATCAAATCTACACGATGGCACGCCAGCCCCCAGGCGAAGTTTGAGCGACTGTTGCGGGAGAAGGAAATTCCTGTAGGTATTTTGTGTAATGGTACAGAATTACGTTTGGTATATGCCCCACGCGCGGTTAAAGTGGCCAGGTTTAGCTGCCGTTGTTGTGAGTGTAGTTTATGTTTTTAATGGTGATTATCAAGGTGTAAAGCTGTTAGATGGGCGTGTAGTTGATTTAATTTCTGCGTTTTTATTTAAGTCAGGTGGAAATCGCAACCCTGCTGTATTGTTAGCGAATACCAATAAAAGTTTTATTGATAGCATTGTGTTAGGTATGGGTTTTACATTTGATGATTCCAATTCTGAAGCTACATCTATTGCAGAAATGCACCGATTGATTGAACAGAATCCTAAAAACCAAGAGCGAATATTTCCTTATATTGGTGGAGAAGAGGTTAACTCTAGTCCGACTCATGCACATGATCGCTATGTAATTAATTTTGGTGAGATCAGTGAGGCTGAAACGCAAGAATATTTGGATTTGTATGCGATAGTCAAAGAAAAAGTTTTTCCAGAACGAAAAAACAAGCCAGGAAGTTATAGTTGTCAGTGGTGGCTGTTTGGACGTAGGAATCAAGAGGGAAATAAAGCTATCACACCTCTTGAACGTGTCTTAGCTATTTCTCGGATAAGTAATGCCTATGGATTTACATTTCTTCCGAAAGGCATGGTTTATAACGAAAAAATCGTCATCTTTGCTTTCCAATCGAATCGAGCTTTTTGTTTATTACAATCACGAATGCATGAGATTTGGACAAGATTTTTCAGTTCAACATTGAAGGATGACCTTCAATATACACCTTCTAACTGCTTTGAAACCTTTCCCTTCCCCGAAAACTGGGAAATCAACCCCACCCTAGAAGCTATAGGCAAAGAATACTACGAATACCGTGCCGCCTTAATGGTTCGCAACAACCAAGGACTCACCGACACCTACAACCGCTTCCACGACCCCGACGAATACGACCCTGAAATCCTCAAACTCCGCGAACTCCACACCGCAATGGATAAAGCCGTCCTCGATGCTTACGGCTGGTCAGATATCCCCACCGACTGCGATTTTATTCTCGACTACGAAGAGGAAGAAGACACAGAAAACAGCAGTGGACGACAAAAGAAAAAACCCTGGCGTTATCGTTGGCGCGAAGAAATCCACGATGAAGTTTTAGCACGCTTGCTTGATTTAAACCAACAACGCGCCGAAGCAGAAATATTAGGCGGTAAAGCTGCGGATAAAAGTGAGAGGAAAGGAGGACAGACGAAAAGAAAGCGTAAAAATGAAAATGAACGGGTAACTATTCCGGGGATGAAGGTAGATTAATTTACAGTAGTTTGCATTTATAAAAAATAGCGATCGCATTTTCTGATATGGGATGATGTGGTTATCTCGACTATCCCAACTATCCCGACAGACAAACCGACAGACTGACAGACCGACAAACCGACTTTGTGGCGACTATATTATCATTTAGTATGGACAACAAAAAATCGTCAACCACTTATCACATCAAATAAAGAACAGCAACTTTATAATTATATTCTTGGCAAGGCACAAGCATTAAATTGTCAAATTCATGCAATTGACGGTATTGAAGACCACATTCATGTAGTTGTTACTATTCCACCAAGTTTGGCAGTTTCGGAATTTGTCAAAAAAATCAAAGGAAGTAGTTCTCATCATCTAAATCATAGTTCTAATACTTCATCTGATAAATTTGCTTGGCAAGAAGGATATGGTGTTTTTTCTCTAGGCTATAAGCAGCTTAAAGATGTAGTTATTTATGTACAAAATCAAAAAAATCATCATTCTCAACTAACCACACATCCTTATTTAGAGCCAAAGAACGCTGAAAACTAAATTATCCAATTTATTGGTGCTGTAAGTGCGAGCAGAATTAAACAATATATCTTAAATATTCACAATTACCAATCCATTTTTAATGGATTTTATCTATTAAACAGGGATTTAAAATCCCTGTCTATCTAATTATCAATTGAGTTTTGGAAAAAGGGGCTAACTTTTACTAGTAACACTCTTAAATTTTTATGAGGAACTAATTTGTCATATTGCAAGTGACCAAGAATTATGCCTGGATGCCTGCTTTGAGTCTGAGCAAATTATTCGATACCTTTACGAGAAAAGACTTTTTTGCTCCTGATAATAAAATCCTTATATGGCTGAGGATGTATTAACCATTCAGCAGCTTTCTGATTCGCTTCTATTTCCTCCTCGTTCTCTTCTAAAGCGTCTAAATTGTCTAAGTAGCTGCCTTTATACCCTAAAACTATATGTGCTAACTCATGCAGGAGAGTAAACCAAAATGAGTCAATTCGGTCATATCTTAATGTCAGTGCAATAACTGGGTTACGCTATAAATAAAAAGCTGCACCATCTAAATAGGTTTTACTCAAATGCGGCACAATTACAAAATGTACACCCAAATCTTCTAGTAATTTAGGAATTAGTACAATATTTTCTACTTTTTCAACACAAGCAAGAATTTCTGGTATGGCATTTTCTAACTTTGTGCGGTTAAAGCTTGTAATTTTTTGTTTTTTAGCTAGATTCTCAACTCATTTTACCCAAGCTATGCGAGAAATATCTTCTGGCTTTCTATGTTCTGAACAACGAAAATTAACACTTAACTTAGGTATTTCATCCAAGGAGTGTATGGAGAAAAAATTGCATATTTGCTGTTCTAGACTATCAATGGAATCTGTTTTTTTATCCACCCATTTTTGATTATTTCAGACATGGGAAGAATTGTATATAATTGACTTTTACGAGTTATAATTTGCTCCTTTCCTTCCTGCTTTTTTTCTTTTCCCGCTAGATGAAGCCGATATTTTACTTCTAAGTTTGTCCAAAACTCAGCAGAAGTACCCAAAGCTTGCGACAATTTGATCGCAGTTTCTGGTGTAATTTGCTTGGTTCCCCGAATAATTTCGTTGATAGTTTGAACTGGACGACCAATAATTTCAGCTAAATCTTTTTGCGTCCAGCCACGCGCTTCTAATTCTCGACTTAAAATTTTTCCAGGTGTTGGTACTCTTGCTGGTGTTAAATTCTGGCTCATATTCTTGTCTCCCCTGCTGTATCGGTTAGTGGTAATCCTCAATATCGATAATGGTCAGGTAATTACCTTGTTCATCTTTATCCACTGTCAAAATCAAGCGCCACTGGTCATTTAAACGTAAGGAACACTGTCCTGCTTTCCCTCATTTTCCTTGGAGTTTCTCAAATCGCAATCCCTTTTGAGCATATAAGTCTCGTTCGTCTACAGCAGCATCAATAATCGCCATTACCTCAAAAAAGTCATCAACCACACCTGGGTATTTATGAGCATCTTTTTCTTCAGTCTAATGAAGAAGGGGAAAGGGTCTTGGGGTTCCCCATATTTAAAAATAGGGGTTTCAAGCATCGAGTCGGCAATTTTTCTCTCTACGAGACGCTGCGCGAACGCACTACGTGGCGGGTTAAATCTTCTTTTAATATTCTCCATGTTTAAAAATACTTGCTCTGTACCGTGTGGGGAAAAGTTTTAACTTTAATTCCTTTACCCCTTCCCCTTTTTGGTAAGTTAAAGCGGACTTTTCCAAACCGCCAAAAGTTTTTCAGAGATTAATCATCAATTAAATCTCCAGTTAGATAACCATTGTCACGGTTATCTAACTGGAGATTCGCTATATTTAACAGTTAACGGCTAAAAGGAGTTAAAGAGATGGAAATTAAACCAACTGACCCATCGCTAGCACTCATGGAAATTCCCCCAGGCTATCTCAATATTATGGGTTACGTCGATCAGTCAGAAGTTAATGGCCCTGGTTGTCGTGCAGTCGTCTGGGTACAAGGTTGTCTGCGTGAATGTCCTGGCTGCTTTAATACTAACTCCTGGTCTTTTGAGGCTAACCAATTGATTGCTGTTGATACTCTTGCCGATAATATTCTCAATAATCCTCGCAACACGGGTGTAACATTCTCTGGTGGAGAACCGTTTTGGCAAGCAACTGCACTGGCATCTTTAGCCCGGAAGGTAAAAGCTGCTGGTTTAAATGTAATGTCTTTTTCTGGGTTCACTCTTAAGCAGCTACAGTCCCAATCCGCGCCGCCCGGTTCCCAAGCATTGTTAGAACAACTCGATATTCTGATTGACGGGCCTTTTGTACAATCTCTGGCAATTAATTCTCCCAATTCTCCAGTTTCTTCTAGTAATCAACGGGTTCGGGTGTTAAACCGGGCTTTCCAAGACCAAATTACTTGGGCTAGCGACCAGATAGAAATCCACATCCTCAAGGATGGTGGCCGCATTGTCACTGGCTATCAAGGTGGGCTGGAATTGACTTAGAAGTAATTTTTAAGTAGCAAATGAGTAGCGCTACTTAACAAAGCGGGAATCGTCACGCTGGAGTGATTAACCAGAGTGTCGCCGCCACTATCAGCAGTATAGCTACAGCCATCCTTGGTTATCTGGTACGCTGCTGATGAACAACAGCTATAGTCTAAATAATTACGCTTGGATTCGGCAGTCACCGTCTGCCGAATTAACTCTCTGGGTATTGGGGATTGGGGATTGGGCAATAATCAATAGTTTTTCTTCCCCTGCTCCCCCTACTCCCCCTGCTCCCCCTACTCCCCCTGCTCCCCCTGCTCCCCAAAGCGATTGATTATTTTTTATTTGGAAGTCCCTTATGGCAACCCAACTCAGCCAAGCCAAATCACCAACAGAACTGCTAATCTCTTGGGAAGCCTTGCCCAAAGATTTTCAATTAGAGGATGAACCAGTGGAGAATACCGGTCAGCCACTTTTGGCTGGTGCTTTGCGTGAAAGCCTAGAAATCAGTGGATTCATCCAACCTCAGATGTTGATAGCTTCAAACTTTGGTCTTTGTGCGACAGTCAACGAGCAATTTATTGCCAAAGCACCAGACTGGGTTTATGTGCCGTCGGTTAATGAAGTGGTAGCTAACCGCAAAAGTTATACACCCAATTTAGAAGGAGATATTCCAGCGATCGCGATCGAATTTTTATCCGATACTGATGGTGGAGAATATTCGGTCAAGCGAACTTATCCACCAGGAAAATGGTTTTTCTACGAGCAAATTTTGCAAATTCCCATCTACATAATTTTTGAACCTTATGGCGGTTTATTAGAATATTATCAACTGGAAAATAAACGCTATGAGTTAAAGCAACCCGACGAAAATGGTCGTCATTGGATTGATGTAATGGGCTTATTTTTAAAAACTTGGCAAGGAACAAAAGAAGCGCGAACTGGTTATTGGTTGCGCTGGTGGGATCGAAATGATAATTTGTTACCGTGGGCTGTAGAACAGATTGAACAAGAACGCCAACGCGCCGAACAAGAACGCCAACGCGCCGAACAAGAACGCCAACGCGCCGAACAAGAACGTCAGCAAAAAGAACGACTGATTGCTTACTTACAATCTCAGGGTATTGACCCGAATAACTTGCCCCTATTTGAGTAGAGGCAATTTCAAAGTCCCTCTCCCAAGCTTGGGAGAGAGATTTAGGGTGAGGGTTTTTTATTCATGCAATAAGTCTAATCATCCGATTTTGCAAAACAAACTAGTTTGCTATATCAATGCTGAATCATGAGTGAGAAACAAGATCCCTGACTTCTTTAAAAATTCAGGAATCTGCGGCTTATAAATACTCATCACTCTGGAAATATCTTTTTTAGTTCAGAAATAATATCATAGTTGCTTATTTTCCAATCTTCCCATGCATTTTGAATAGCTTCTTTTTGTTCTTGAGTTAACTGCCAAGAAAGTGGAGGATTAATTTTAACACGAGGAAATTTAATGGGAATATGCATAATTTCTATTCCTTTCTGGCAAGATTTCTCTTTCAAGAATTGCTGCACTTTTTCCTGATCATCATGCTTATAGCCACATTTATACTTGTCTGTCAAAAGTTCAATATTTAATGTATTGCCTTCGTTCTGTGTATCACTACGAACATTTAATAAAGCGAGCAATGAACCAATGACTTCCATCTGCCATCCGGGAGCACCTTTTTCTTCTTGGCAATTCTCATCATCAGGAAAAGCATTTATTTGGATTAAAATAACTTTTTTGATTTTGTGAGATTGCTCAGATTCTAATAGTTTATCAAGTAAATCTATGCTAGTACCAACACCAAAGTTGTCGAAGTAACCACCATCACCTATATGATAATTCCATCTAGTGTCTTGACTAGGACGACACACAGGAGATACATAAGGAAAAGTGGCAGATAATCTAGCGGCTGTCGTCACATCAATATCATATTCTGGATAAAGGGTATTAAAATCTATAGATTTGCAATCCTTATGCGGACTAAAAGTCATTGGACTAACTAAAAAACGCCGTCCATCTTCAACTAAAGTTGCATTAAAAATAGGAATAGGAATAATTCCTTGGTCAATTTTATCGCTCCAGCTACCTAAACTTGCATTGGGATTTTTCATTTCCCCTTTCCAATCTATTTCGATAGCAGTACCACGGTCTTGCTCAGTTGTAGTATCTTTATCTTTCTCTTTTGGTAAGACAAAAGGTAAACCAATAAAACGAAGTAAATCTGGATAAGCGAATCCCCAGCCTGTAGCATCCAAACTGTCTTCTGTAGCGCTTTTAAAAATCTGTTTTAATTGATTTTCTTCTGGATAACCCCGATCTCCAAATCTATCCAAATAAAACATTGTTCCGATAGAACCACCAGAAACTGAGCTTATCCAACCAATAGCTTTGGTAAATTTAGATCCAAGTTCTTGCTGTAAACCAGTCAAAACTTTAGCTGTCCATCCAGATGCTTGAATACCTCCACCACTAGCACAAACTACTACTAAAGTTTTATCTTCAGTTTGTTGATTTTTCAGACGTTGAAAGATAACATTAATCCACTTTTCTTTTGTTGGTTTTAACCAGTTATTTTTTAAATATATTTTGTAAAAATGGTCTACCTGAAAAATAGCATAAGAAACAGATGACATTGCTACGAATAATAGCAATGTGGGAATGCGAGACACATCAACAAAGTAAGAAATTCCTCCTATCCACACTACAATAACTGACAAAATGAGAGTAATGTAAAAAAGAGCAGGAGCTTCAAATCTATTACTAATTGGGCGAGGTTTAAAGATAAAATAACCTAACCCATAAACAATTAGTAGAAAAAGTGAAAATACTGCTATTGCAGCAATTCCGTAAGATAAATTACCATTTACATCTACATAACCCCTTTGTATTCTTTCTGGTAAAAAAGAAATTATTCTCAATAAAATCTGTTTTAAAAACTCATTGTGTTCAAAAAAATGCTTGTTAAAGTAATTTGTTATTAGCAATAAAGCTCCTGCAATAATGCCAAATATAATTCCCCAACCTTCCCAGCTACGATCTGCTTCTTCTATTTCTTTTTTAGAAAGCTGAATCGCCTTTATGGCAATCGGAAGACTTAAGATAATAGCGATTAAATATTGGAGCCATTCTGGAATTTTTTGCTGCTGAGGTACATCAAAACGAAAATGGGAATTATACAAGATGATATCAAAAACTTGTATTGTAGCCAGTCCTGCTAAAACTGCACCTCCAATAACTACAACCAACTGATTATTAGCGCGAAGTACAAATAAGTTTTTCAACATTGCTGATAAACCAGTATTCACTGAAATTGTTGGCAAGAATAACAGCAATAAACCAACAATTATAGGTACTCGCAAAAAGAAAATATATTGCAATACACCGTAGAAATTTTGTAGCATTAAAGTTAGGAATGCTAGTCCCAACCACAAGACAATACCGTTAAAAACCTGTTGTCTTTTGTTCATAACAAATCTCTGTAAATATACAAAAATTTAATTGTTTTTGTTCATATTGGCTTATATCTTGCACCCACCTTTAGATAAATGAGATTGAAGAAAAATTCAGGAGCAAAGCAAGGAAAGCTCCGCCAAAAAGTCAGAATCAAGACGCTTGTGGACTCGCTCTAGGAGCAAGATATAAGCCAATAGAGTTTGATACACAAGAACATATCAAGATTCCGCAAAAGTGATTATGAAGTTATATTTAGTTAAGTATTAATAAGTGCTAGATATGTATTAATACCAGATAAAAAATATAAAGCATAAGCAGATTTTATCACCCAAGTAAATAATGCAGGTTGGAGCGATTATGCTTTTAGGCTGATTGATTGGTCTGGGTTAATCGCCTGGATTCGTTCGCTAAATATGTAGCTTTCCAGGCGTTTACCTTCTTTCAACTTTCAACCATCTCTAACAACTGCGCCTCACTTAACTGCGTAATTCCCAAAGAAACTGCTTTTTCTAACTTGGAACCAGCATCTTCTCCTAACACTAAATAATCTGTCTTTTTACTCACTGAATCAGTCACTTTTCCCCCAGCTTTTTGAATCAAAGCCTTCACTTCATCTCGCTTTAAGGTTGGCAATGTTCCGGTAATTACAAAATTTTTCCCTGCGAACTTTTGATTACCATCCCCAACTATTTTTGTTTCCTCTGTAGCAGTTAATTGCAATCCTTCTGCTTGTAAGCGTTCTATCAACTTTTGGTTAGCGTCAATCCGAAACCATTGGTATGCTGATTGGGCAATTTCAGCACCAATACCGTAAATGCCTTCAATATCTGATTGCTTTGCTGTAGCTAACTGGTCTACAGTGAAATATTTCTGAGTCAACAATTGAGCATTGACACTGCCAACGTGACGGATGCCTAAACCATACAATACTCTTGACCAAGGTTGATTTTTTGATTGAGCGATCGCATCGATCAATTTCTCTGCCGACTTTTTCCCCATCCTTTCCAATTCAGATAATTTCTCTGCTGTCAACTCATATAAATCAGCAACGGAATGCACCAAACCTTTATCAACGAGTTGATATACCAACTTTTCGCCCATACCTTTAATATCCAAGGCATCACGACTTACCCAATGTTCAATGGAACCTTTGAGAATCGCCGCACAGGAAGCATTGACGCACCGAGTCACTGCCTCACCTGATTCTCGCACCACCAGTTGACCGCAGACTGGGCAATGAGTAGGCATAACGAAGGGTTCGGTGTCAGTGGGACGGAGTTCTTTGATTACCCTCAGTACTTCTGGAATGATTTCCCCAGCTTTGCGGACAATCACAGTATCGCCAATGCGGATATCTAATTGAGTAATGCGATCGCTATTATGTAAAGTGGCGCGGGAAACTGTTGTTCCCGCCAGTTGCACCGGGCGCATCTCTGCTAACGGCGTTAACGCCCCCGTTCTACCAACATTTACAGCAATATTTTCCACACGGGTAGGTGCTTCTTCAGCGGGGTATTTCAAAGCGATGGCCCAGCGGGGAAATTTCTGCGTAAACCCTAGCTGTTCCTGAAGTTTAAAAGAATTTAGCTTCACCACTACCCCATCAGTCATGTAAGGTAAATTCAGCCGTTCCGTGTCCCAATATTCATAATATTTTGTCACTTCTGCGATCGAAGCACAGAGTTTATGGTTGGGGTTGACGCGAAAACCCATCTTTTCCAACAACTCCAACGCTTCCCATTGGGTATTAGCAATACTGGTGTCATCTCTACCAGGAATGTGCAGGGTGTAGCCAAAGAAATCTAATCGGCGTTTAGCGACAATGCGGGAGTCTAGTTGCCTGAGTGTACCAGCTGCGGCATTACGGGGATTGGCAAATAATTGCTCACTTGCTTTTTGCCTTTCCTCGTTGATTTGTTTAAATACTTCCAACGGCAAAAACGCCTCACCTCGGACTTCCACCCTTTCTAGAATTTCTAACCCTTCAAAATTCAAACGTAAGGGAATTGAGCGAATTGTCCGCACATTTTGGGTAATATCTTCACCCGTTACCCCATCACCCCTAGTTGTCCCTCTAACTAGAATGCCATTTTGGTAAGTAAGAGCCAAAGCAGAACCATCAATTTTAAGTTCACTGACGTATTCCACTGAATCTATTTTTGGTACTTGTCGCCGCCAACGCTGATCCCATGCTTGCAACTCACCAATGTTGAAGGCATTTTCCAGACTGTACAAGGGGATATTGTGCCGCACCGAGGTAAACTGTATTGCCGGTCTTTCACCCACGCGCTGAGTCGGACTATCGGGTGCTGTCAATTCTGGATATTGAGTTTCTAGTTGTTGCAATTCTCGATATAGCTGGTCATAGACTGCATCCTCCATGATTGGAGCATCTAGAACGTAATAAGCGAAGCTTGCTTGTTGCAATAACTGGCGCAATTCTTCTGTGCGCTTTACTTCCGGCTTAATCTGTGTCATTAGAATTATTATAAAATATTTAGGATTAGGGCTAACAAACCATACATTTGTACTATACAAAATTTTGGCTTTTGAGTTATATCAAAAGCTAAATAAGTTTTACCAAATCCCCGCTACCTAATACTTGCATAGGGCGATCGCATCGTAAACTTCAGTAGTATGCTTCCCCTGAGTACTAAGTATAATTCCACTGGTAAAAAATGTAGAGCGATCGCGAGTCAATCAAGTTCCAATCTACTGTAAAAAAATGTAGAGACGTAGCACTGCTAGGTCTCTACAAGGGTTATGAATAATGTATATTTAATTTGACCAGAGTCTATTAGAGAACTGGGTTGAGTATCCGTGAATAGGCGAGATTATCTGTAGAGTGGGGCATCACCCCACCCAAATTGTTATCCAATTACCTCAGCAGTCTTCTTCTTATCCAACTTCAAAATCAACACACCCAAAGGTGGTAAACATAAATCCAGAGAATAAGGACGACTGTGCAAAGACCAATCATCTGTCCATTTACCACCTAAGTTGCCCATATTGCTGCCGCCATACTGACGCGCATCACTATTGAACAACTCGGTATAAAATCCCTTTTGCGGCACACCGATGCGGTAGTGAGAATGGGGCTGTGGTGTAAAATTGCAAACGACGATCGCAAAATCATCAGAATCCTTATCACGACGCATGAAGGAAACTACACTATGACGGTTATCGCTACAATCAATCCACTCAAACCCAGGTTCAGCAAAATCCTGGGTATACAAGACTGGTTCAGAACGGTAGAGATGGTTCAATTCCCGGAAAAACGTTTTTAATTGTTGATGGGCTTCATGCTGCAATAAATGCCACTCTAAATCTGCCCAATCATTCCACTCACTCCACTGCCCAAACTCCATGCTCATAAACATGGTTTTTTTACCTGGGTGAGCAAACATATAGCTAAATAAACATCGCACATTAGCTAACTTCTGCCATGTATCCCCTGGCATTTTACCGATGATATTGCTCTTACCATGCACCACTTCATCGTGAGACAGGGCCAGCATAAAGTTTTCGCTGTGGTTGTACCACATACTAAAGGTGATGTTGTTTTGATGGAACTGGCGGAACCAAGGGTCCATGCTGAAGTAGTCCAGCATATCGTGCATCCAGCCCATATTCCACTTCAAGTTAAAGCCCAGTCCGCCTGTGTAGGTGGGCCAAGATACCATTGGCCAGGAAGTAGATTCTTCAGCAATTGAGAGAATGCCAGGGAAATAGCTAAAGATAATGTGATTTACCTGACGCAGAAAATCTGCTGCTTCTAGGTTTTCTCTGCCACCGTATTGGTTAGGCAGCCATTCTCCTGGTTCGCGGCAATAATCGTTATAAAGCATTGAGGCAACAGCATCGACACGAATCCCGTCAATGTGGTACTTGTCGAACCAGAAGAGAGCATTGGCTGCTAAGAAATTACTGACTTCATGGCGACCGTAATTGAACACTAAAGTACCCCATCCTTTGTGTTCGCCTTTACGGGGGTCAGCGTGTTCGTACAGGTGGCTACCATCAAAGAAAGCTAAACCATGTCCATCTTTGGGGAAGTGACCAGGAACCCAATCTACAATTACCCCTATATCATTTTCGTGACATTTGTCAATAAAATACATGAAATCTTCGGGTCTGCCAAAACGCGAGGTGGGGGCATAGTAACCAGTTACTTGATAACCCCAGGAACCATCAAAGGGATGCTCCGCAATTGGCAGCATTTCTATGTGGGTGTATCCTAATTCTTTGACATAAGGAATGAGTCGGTCAGCTAGTTCTCGGTAGGTAAGGAAGCGTGCGCCCGGCTTTAATCCAGAAACGACAACTACTGGTTCAGTTTCACCATTGGGAAGTTTAGCTGGTTCTGCGCTCGAAGCGTGTAACCAAGAGCCTAAATGTACTTCGTAGACTGAGACAGGGTGGTTAAGGGGTTCAGTGCGACGCCGCTTTTCCATCCAGTTTTCATCACTCCAACTATAAGCATCTAAATCAGTGACAATGGATGCCGTTTTCGGGCGAACTTCTTGCTGGAAACCGTAGGGATCGGATTTTTCGTAAATGTGTCCTTCAAAATTTTTGATTTCATATTTGTAATGCTCTCCCACACCGATTTCAGGAATAAATAATTCCCAAATTCCAGTGCGGCCTTTACGCATCTGGTGTTTGCGCCCATCCCAGAGATTAAAATCTCCCAACAATGAAACATTACGAGCGTTAGGTGCCCAAACAGCAAAATAAACGCCTTTAACGCCATCTATTTCCGTGGGGTGCGCTCCCAGTTTTTCATATATCCGGTGATGGTTGCCTTCACCAAACAAATGCAAGTCAAAGTCTGTCAAGTTGGGAGAACGGAAAGCGTAAGGGTCATAGGTGACACGCTCATGTTCTCCTTCTTTAATTCGTAACTGGTAGTTTGCCAGTTCGGCAGTTTCAATGGTGCATTCAAAAAAGTGAGGATCGTGCACCGTTTGCATTGGGTATTCCTTGCGTTGTTCAGGAAGAACGACCCACGCTGCACTTGCATTTGGTAGGTAGGCCCGCACAGCCCAGACAGTTTTGCCGTCTTGCTCTATGGGATGAGAACCTAGTATTTCAAAGGGATCGTTATGCTGATTCCAAACGATACTGTTAACCTGTTCAGGGGCGATCGTGGTCATGGACATGAAGCTACCAACGTGATTGACTAAATCTACTTTTTTAATATCTATATATATTCTTTACATTTATTTGCAATTTTGTCGCCACCGTTATCCTACATCAGAATCGGGAATGGGGAATGGGGAATGGGGAATGGGGAATGGGGAAAACAGTTCCGAGTTCCGAGTTCCGAGTGCTGAGTAAAGAAGTGAGATTCCCCACTCAGCACTCAGCACTCCTGAAGGGCATTGAGCATTGAGCAAAACAGTTCCGAGTTCCGAGTGCTGAGTAAAGAAGTGAGATTCCCCACTCAGCACGGGCTAAACGCCCCGCTTCCGCTAACAGCACTCAGCACTCAGCACTCCTGAAGGGCATTGGGCAGAGGATGAATGACAAATGACTAATGACAAATGACTAATGACGAATTTCTCAAAAATTTAAAAATGGGAAAAACTGCAATAATGTTTTACGTAAGCGAAGCAAGAAAATCTGTTCTCGAATTTTGGGGTCTAGCTTTGGTGGCGGGGCAAGTTGGAGCTGCGCTTGTAATTGAATATATTCGGCAGCTGTTAGGGATTTTCCATCAATAGGCGATCGCGCTTCTATAATAATCTTTGTCCGTAATATTTCTTCTGGTGTATCCTCTAGTGGCGGTAATGCTATTGCTGCCGATCTCCAATAGTTACTTAAGGCAATAAATGTTGCAGTAATTACAATTGATGCCAGTAATTTTATAGACTTTCTCGTTTTAACACTCCTCATTTCCTGAACTACGTTCACAACGCAGGATGAAAATCTGTTTTTCCATGCCCAATGCCCTTCAGGAGTGCTGAGTGCTGAGTGCTGTTAGCGGAAGCGGGGCGTTTAGCCCGTGCTGAGTGGGGAATCTCACTTCTTTACTCAGCACTCGGAACTCGGAACTCGGAACTGTTTTGTCCAATGCCCAATGCCCAAATTTTCCCAATAAAAATCTGGCAATATCAAGGGAGATGCCAGGTCTTTCCTGATACGGAATAGACTACAGGAATGCTCAAGAGCAATTGCCAGCGATCGCGATAAATTATTTTACCCTCTCAAAACTCAGTAGTATAAGTAATTTAAAATGCCAAATGAGGGAAGTATCTGCCTACAAAATAGCTTAGATTCACTCAACTTTCTTGGACTGAGAACAAGGTTTGAGCGGGCGGGACTTTCAGAAGGACACTTGGTAGAGGACATAACCCTCTTTACCAGTGTCCTTTACTTCCTGCTCTACTTAGTTGATATTTGAGCAAACTCTAGGCTCAAATAAACCAACATAAAAATGCGGTTTTTTCGCTAACCTAATTAATTCGAGCTATGTAGTGAGGAAAGCTGTCACTAAGTAGTTCTGGGCGCGATTTAAACTAAAGTTTAAGATGCCTTATTTAGGAGTAGCTGCGGGAGTAGTTGCAGGAGTAGCTGCGGGAGTCGTGGCAGGAGTAGACTTAGCAGGTGCATCAGTTGGTTCACCTGTAGCAGCCGGAGTAGCAGTACCACCACCTTCACCACCACCTTCACAGCCCCCAAGAATTGCAGCCAGACTTAACATTAGAGCAAAACCAAAGATTTTTGTTTTCATAACTCCTCTTTCACCAATTGTGGCTAGAACAATTTTTCACCTGTTGAATACGATACCGTATTTATTGCTTTTTTTAAATTCTGCGAGATTACATACTTAAAAAAAACAATCCTTTGGGGTATTGTTTTTGGAATTACGTATCCTGATTAGTTTCTCTTAACTCAGGAGCAAAGCGAAAATTAGCAATTTATTTAGCAAACGGAGCTATGATAGCAAAAAATTTTATTTTTTTCACAGAGTATTGCATCTGGCTACCCGACGTTGCCATACTTTAGGTGCGATACCTAAAAGGTAAGCTGTCCAGTTTCTAATCGCTGGTTGCAAACATTGCATATCTAGGGGATGCAAACATTGATACAGCTACTTATCACAAAAGTTAAAAGGGTGTAGTCTGTTATGTGTGCTTGTTGCCCAGAAGGTTTTTTTAACCCTAGCAAAAACAGACAATCAAGACAATCAATCGAAAGTGCAGTATTTCCCATCTAAAAAAATTTAAGAATTTATGGTAGTTGCTCGTAAATCTACTGTTTCTACAAGGGGTAATTGGTTCCGGCAAGATTCTATCCTTTCTTTAGGGAGGCGACGCTCTGCGCGTATGGAGTCAGCAGCACGGAGCGTTTCTACACCAATATCCTCTCAAAAACAACAGCGTTTATCGAAAAATTTAGCGGTTTCTCCCACAAATGAGGCAGCTATAGCCAAATCGGTGAAAGAGTTGGGTAGACAACAATTACCAAATCTCAATGAGCAGTTGAATGCGAACCAAAAGACTCTGGGGGTAGGTTTTCTTGGTTTTCCCACAATGCCTAATTCTGGAGCCACACCTTTGTGGTTGCTGCGCTTGTATACCTTTCATCGTTATTCGTCAGTTGTGGCGTTCTTGTTAGTAGCATCGACACTTGCTGTTTATGCTTGGACAGTATATTCTCAAGAGCTTTGGGGTCAGTCATATCGCAGACTGCAAAGCCTCCAACGTCATGAACGGCTGCTAACGACAACCAACGCGACGCTGAAAAATAAAATGGCTAATGAAGCAGAACAACCAACAGCAGGGCTGGTATCGCCAACTCCTGAAGGAATGATTTTCTTGCCTCCAGCATCTCAGAGTCGTAAGCCAGCATTGCCTAACACAACGCCAAATTCTGAAACGCAACCACAAACACTCTCACCACTGGGATACTAATCCCTAAGAGTCATTTGTCATTTGTCATTAGTCATTAGGACTGAGACTTCTGGTTAATCAC
This sequence comes from Nostoc sp. ChiQUE01b, assembly GCF_034531255.1. Classification (NCBI taxonomy): domain Bacteria; kingdom Bacillati; phylum Cyanobacteriota; class Cyanophyceae; order Nostocales; family Nostocaceae; genus Nostoc; species Nostoc sp. ChiQUE01b. Next base: position 112,659 of record NZ_JAVRBM010000004.1, read on the forward strand.
AAAAGGCAACAGACAAAGCGGAAAGTCTGAGCGGAGGTTTCCTCCGATTAGAACTTTGTAAGAGAGGACAAAGGACGAACCCAATGCAGAAGTCACCAAGGAAAACAAAATTCATAAAATTTCAGAATTCAGCATTCACAAGGCAACAAAAGGGTGATAAACGAGGGCTTTTGGGAAAATTAGCTTCTAATATCCAAGACCAAACATCCAACACCAAGTCCCGACTATTCATAGTCTGGGGCGTATTAATGGCATCAGGGTTAGGGTTGGGTGTCAAATTGTATAACCTACAAATTGTCAAGGGGCCAAAGTTAACTGAGCAGGCACGCAACCAGCAAATGGTGAATTTGCGACCTTTTATGCCCCGTCGCCCGGTGGTAGATCGCAATAGCGATCTTTTGGCGATTGACCGTCCTGTATACACTTTATACGCTCATCCCAAGCTGTTTGATAAGTCTAATGAAGATATGGCAGAGCAACTTGCCCCAATTTTGGCAAAAGATTCTGCAGAATTGGTGAAAACTTTTCAAAGCAAAAGAAGCGGAATTATCCTTGCGCCCGCCTTACCAGAAGAAATTATCGATCGCGTCATCTCTTTGCGCTTAAATGGCCTAGAGTGGATTCAAAAATATTCCCGATTTTACCCACCAGACGATTTGGTTGCTGATGTAGTGGGCTATGTGAATGTTGACCGTCGTGGTCAAGCTGGTGTGGAATATTCTCAAGAGAAGTTGTTAGAACGTCCTGTGCAAACGGTGCGGCTTAGTCGGTCGGGGAATGGGGCCCTGATGCCAAATCGGGCGCCCGAAGGTTTTTTGCATTTTGACGATTTGCGATTACAACTTACTATCGATAGCCGTCTGCAACGAATTGCTCGGATTGCGCTCAAACAACAGATGGAGAAGTTTGACGCTAAACGTGGGGCAGTAATTGTCATGGATGCGTTGGATGGTTCTTTACTCGCCCTCGTTTCTCAGCCTACTTATAATCCTAATGAATACGCTAAATCTAATATCTCGCTATTTAAAAACTGGACAGTGGCGGATCTTTATGAACCGGGATCGACTTTTAAGCCTTTGAATGTAGCGATCGCTCTGGAAAATGGCATCATCAAACCAGATGATATGTTTAATGACTCCGGTTCGATTCGAGTCGCTAATTACACCATTAAAAATGCCATGAATAACGGTAATGGGCGAATCAGCATCGCTCAGATTTTGCAATATTCTAGCAACATTGGCATGGTGCAAATTATCCAACGTTTAAAGCCTTCAATTTACTACAACTGGTTAGAACGTTTAGGGCTAGGACAAAAAGTTGATACAGATTTACCTTTTGAGGTTGGGGGACGGCTCAAAAGTCAAGAAGAATTTATCGCTTCGCCAATTGAACCAGCTACTACTTCCTTTGGACAAGGCTTTTCCATGACACCGTTACAGCTAGTGCAAATGCACGGTGCTTTAGCTAATGGCGGTAAGTTAGTTACACCCCATGTAGTTCGCGGGTTGATTGATAGCAAAGGACAGATGCATGATTCACCCACTCACACCATCCCCCGGCAAATTTTTTCAACCGCAACAACTCAAAAGGTTGTGGAAATGATGGAAACTGTTGTTACTCAAGGCAGCGGGAAGCCGGCACAAATTCCGGGATATCGCATTGCTGGTAAAACTGGTACAGCCCAAAAAGCTAGTCCCAATGGCGGATACATTAAGGGTGCGAGAATGACCAGTTTCGTAGCTATTTTACCCGTGGAATCTCCTCGCTATGTAGTGTTTGCACTGGTGGATGAACCAAAAGGAGAAAGTGCTTATGGTTCTACCGTCGCCGCGCCAATTGTGAAGTCGGTGATCGAAGCACTGATTCCTCTTGAGCAGATTCCGCCCAGTAAGGCAATTGAGCAACAGAAGGGAGTGCCGTAGGGAAGGGGGCATTGGGGATTGGGGATTGGGGATTGGGGAGGGAGCAACGCGAAAAAGTGAGATCATGGTGAAGAGAGCAGGGGAGGCAGGGGAAGCAGGGGAGGAAAACCAATGAATAAAGAAGCAATCAAAGATCATAAAGATTTGGGGATTTATAAAATTGCCTTTGAAGCGGCAATGAAAATTTTTGAGTTATCAAAGAAGTTCCCTGTGGAGGAGAGATATTCGTTAACTGATCAAATTCGTAGATCCTCGCGTTCTGTTTGTGCTAATTTAGCTGAAGCATGGAGAAAACGGCGTTATGAAGCTGCTTTTATCGCTAAATTAAATGATTGTGTTCGCGAAGCGTGTCGCAGACAGGCTGAAGCAGCAGAAACCCAAACTTGGATTGAATTTGCTGTCAAATGCAATTACATGAATGTAGAAGTAGGACGAGAAGTTTATGCAAATTACAACCAAGTTTTATCCGGTTTGGTGAATATGATTAATAATCCATCACCTTGGTTGAGAAATCACTAAATTCCCCCCCTGCATCCCCTGCATCCCCTACATCCCCTGCTCCCCCTGCTGTTTCAGCATCTCACAAAATCGCATTGCTCCCATTGGGGATTGGGCATTGGGCATTGAGAAGAGACAAGGTAGACAAGGAAGGAAGAGGGGGGAGATAAGGGAGAGACTTGTTCAATAATTACCCCTTGTCCCCCTTGTCCCCCTTGTCTCCTCATCTCCCCTGCTCCTCTGCTCCTCTGCCTCTTCCCCATTCCCCTTTCCTTAGAAACTTAATTTTTCTTTATAACCAGGGAAAGATGTACAGAAAGCTACTGGTGTGAAAACTTAAGTATTAGAGGTGAAAGTAATTTCTCACTTTTCTTCCAAAGCTACCAAAGATTCCATGCAAAGCAATTTAGTTATATTTCCTAAAGCTGAGGCTGCGAAAAATAGCACGCAAACTAAAGAAAGAACAATTACCCAGTACGACCGTGCCCAGGAGCAATTTATAGAACTGCTAGCAATGGAGGATTTGGACAATCAACTGGATGTAAAACCTGCAATAGCCAGTGAGTTTGAACAGGCGCTCTCTATGGCAATTGACGCTGCTTATGGAAACGATCGCTCTGATGAACAGGCTCACCGTTTTCTTCAACGGATACTTTATCGAATTAATCGGCTAAAGCTGTTTTGGTACGACGATTTGCGGCATTACACTAATGAGCGATCGCTGTATTTGTACTCCTGTCGTGACCAAATTGAAGCTGCTTGGCAACAGTGGGAAATAGCACAAATCGATGTGGCTGCACTGCAACAATTGGATGTAAAACAAGCTTTAATGGAGCGTGCATCTGCCGATTTAAATCCGCCTTTGTCGGAGAATAGCCGCTACATTCGTGAGGAAATGACTGAAGCTGGCTATCGTCACTTGCTAGCGATCGGCTCCTTTGATGGTTTGGTTGAAGGTAGCCGTCTTTGCTACGTATTAGGTGGTGCTGCTAATGAAGTGCAGTGTACGCTGGTGCGAGTACTATTAGAAGAATACGGCAATGGTCGTTTATCCCGCAAGCACTCGACATTTTTTGCTCAAATGCTGGCTGAGTTTGGGATGAACACCGAACCAGAAGGATACTTCGATTTAGTTCCTTGGGAAGTTTTAGCTTGTGGTAATCATAACTTTCTGACTACCGATCGCAAACGCTATTTCTTACGTTACAGTGGCGCGTTGACATATTTTGAGGTGGCTGGGCCTGCGGCTTACAAAAACTATTTGGCGGCGGCGCAACGACTGGAACTATCAGAGGCGGCGATGGGTTATTGGGAACTGCATATCAAGGAAGATGAACGCCACGGTCGTTGGATGTTAGATGATGTAGCTTTGTCTTTGGCAGAACGGTATCCCAATGATGGGTGGGAACTGCTGCTTGGCTATGACCAAGAGAAACGAATGGGCGATCGCGCTGCTGATGCTGTTGTGCGAGCGATACGCGAAGCCGAATAAGCCGCTTTACTCGGATGAGCAATCCCAAAAATTATCAATAGCAGGTTATTCTTAGCATTTTAATTTGACATTCTAAGTCATTTTATTGCTAATTTTCCTACAAACAAATTTCTTTAGCAAAGGGTTGCTAAAGGAACAGTTTTTTATTGCCTGAATACAAGGTAATAAATAACCTCTCATTAGATTGATTATACCATACACTTTGAAGTGCAGTCAAATGAAAGATATCTTTTTTTGCCCTGAAGAATCTAATTTCTACTCAAATTGCTTAGAAAGTTTTGTGATCAGAAATTGCCAAAATTCTGAATCTATTGTGGAGTTTGGTTCAGGAGATGGCAGCCCTGTAATTAATTCATTATTGAGAAACAAGTTTGATGGAGTCATCCAGGGATTTGAATTAAATACTTCTGCATGGAAAGTCGCAAATTCAACTATCGATGAATACAATCTCACTAATAAATACATCATTCACAATTCATCTTTATTTAATTCTTCTCAACCCGATGCCGAGTATCTTGTAGCCAATCCACCCTATCTCCCTGCACCAGATAACGATATTTATATGCCACTCTTATTTGGTGGTATAGATGGAGCCACTGTTACCAACGAGCTTTTATCGTTAGATTATGAAAATGTATTGGTTTTAATATCTAGCTTTTCTAATCCAATCAATACGTTGAACGTAGCAAAACAAAATGGTTATTATGTTCAAAACTTCATGATATTACCTTTGCAATTCGGCTACTATAGCTCTGACCCCAAGGTAAAAAAACATATCGAAGAACTCCAAAAAAATCAGATGGCATTTTATTCTGGCAATTATTATTTTTTAGCTGGAGTTTTATTTAAGAAATGCCAGGAGTCTGTAATTGATTTATCTAATCAATTAGCTCAGGTGATAACTAGTTTGTGAAAATCGAGAACAACTTAGTACAGCCCACCATAAAAGAGGTACGGAATTCGTTTTTTGAATCAAACGTGTCTAGTGGGATCACAATTTTTATTTCCGACCCCTTTTTGCGGTGACGTGTACTTAGTCAACCTCCGTGGACTAATACAAAATGAAGGGTTTTTAACCCACGGAGGTATCACCAGCTTTTATACTTGTGGTTTTTCGCTAATTTTAATTTACTTCAACTAGCTTGGCTAATACGCCGTTGTAACTCGGTTTCAAATTCCTCTTCAGTCCGAGTGATAACCTTTGGTCGCTGGTCTAACCTGTCTATTAAAATATGGAATGCCTCTGTGTCATGTGGGTGATATCTGACCCAATCTCTTAATTCGTCATCTGACATGGCTTGATAATTAAGTTTAGTCATGGAAATGTCACCTCACCGTATCTCGTATTTACTGTATAAAAAAGTAACTTGTCACTTAAGCACAAAAGTCTATCTTAATGATAGACTTGTGCATTTTTTTATTCGCAGCTATCACCAAACCAAGTAACCGCTATGATAGTTGAGGTCTCTTATGCTTTGACTAAAGGAAGATAAAAGCATAGCGATCGCTACCATTTGAATGTTAACAACTAATCGCTTTGCAACCAGTTGACTTTACCACACTCACAGCTGCTTGTAGCGAAATCCGCGCTAACTGGCTACCATCACGCTTAGAACAAGTTTACCAGCGCGATCGCTACACGATTGCGATGGCATTACGCACCCTGAAACAGCGAGATTGGTTACAGATTTCATGGCATCCCCAAGCTGCACATATTTGTATCGGCGATCCGCCACCGCGATCGCCAGATACCTTTACCTTTAGCCAACAACTGATACACCAATTGGGTGGTTTAGCACTGGTGGCGATTGAAGCGATCGCTCCTTGGGAGCGTGTTATTGATTTGCAATTTGCCCGTCGTCCTGGAGAAAGCGCCCTATATCATGTCTATGCAGAAATTATGGGCAAGTATAGCAACGTCATTCTCACCGACGCTAACAATATAATTATCACTGCCGCTCATCAAGTCAGTCAGCAACAATCTAGTGTCCGTCCCATCCAAACCGGACAACTTTATGAAACACCACCAAAACTCACTGGAACTGTCCCCAGTTTGAGCGAATCCCAAGAACGTTGGCAAGAACGGGTAAGTTTAGTACCAGGAGCAATCAAGCGGCAATTACTCAAAAGTTATAGTGGTTTGAGTGCAGCGCTGTTGGAGTTAATGCTGCTAGAAGCAAATATCGCACCAGAAACATCCACCGATACTCTCAACCCCGACGACTGGCGACGGCTATTTGAGCGTTGGCAAGAATGGCTGCAAGCCTTGGATTCCAATAAATTTCAACCTGCTTGGACAAAAGATGGTTACACCGTAATGGGTTGGGGTGCAGTTGAAAAGGTCAAAAATATCCAGGAGTTGCTCAACCGCTACTACAGTAACCAGATCAACCAACAGTTATTTTCCCAATTGCGCCATCAGTTGAGTCAGAAATTGAATAATATTCTGGCGAAATTACACAATAAAGCTCAAACCTTTCAGACGCGCTTGCAGCAATCAGATCGAGCCGATGAGTATCGGCAAAAAGCTGATTTATTGATGGCTCACCTGCAAAACTGGGAACCGGGGATGAAAGAAATTATCATTGCTGATTTTGAGACAAATTTGCCAGTAGCGATCGCTCTCCAACTAGATAAAAACGCCGTCCAAAATGCTCAAAGTCTTTACAAACAGCACCAAAAGCTGAAACGCGCTCGTGCTGCTGTCGAACCGCTACTATTGGAAGTACAGACAGAAATTGAGTATTTAGAACAAGTAGAAGCTGCGATCGCTCAGATAGATAACTACCAAACAGCAGAAGATTTACGAGCTTTAGAAGAAATCCGCGAAGAGTTGATTGGGCAAAAGTATCTAGAAGATCCAGAATACCGCAGCCGCAGTGCCAATGAACCCCCCAGCACTAACTTTCATCGTTACCTTACCCCCAGTGGCTTTGAAGTATTAATCGGTCGTAACAATCGCCAAAATGACCAATTGACCTTTCGTGTAGCTGGGGATTATGACTTATGGTTCCACGCTCAAGAAATTCCCGGAAGTCATGTATTACTACGTCTAGAACCGGGTGCTGTTGCAGAAGAAGCTGATTTGCAATTTGTAGCTAATCTTGCCGCTTACTACAGTCGCGCCCGTCAGAGCGAGCAAGTGCCAGTAGTTTACACTCAGTTAAAACACGTCTACAAACCCAAAGGAGCAAAACCAGGAATTGCCATTTACAAGCAAGAGAGTATACTTTGGGGAAAACCGCAAATAGTCTAGTCATTGGTGGGCATTGGGCATTTCTCTCTGCTCCTCTCCTCCCTCATGCCCCTTATGCCTACTCCCCACTACTACTTTGTCAAGACCCGACATCGCTTCTATCCTGCCCTATAGCGATATCACAGTTTCAGCAGATTGTCCTGGCGCATGACGAGGGCGAAGATGCAAGCTGATTTCCATATCGAGGCGCTTGAGAAAAATGAGGAGTTTGCCCTCGCTAAACCTTTGAAACTCTCCTTTCATCAAATGAGATACTTCTAGCTGGGGAATGCCAAGAAGTTCGCTGATTTCGCACTGTTTCAGGTTGTGTTGAGAGAGGAGGCGCAATACCTGAATCCCTATCTTGCCTCGCGTAAAAAGTTCCGAAGCATCCGACAAACCGAGGTCAGCAAACACATTCCCACTGCTTTGTTCAAAAACGGGTTCCGGTGTCATTGTTGTTTCTCCCTTGCCACTGCGTCCTTATAGCGTTGTTTAATCAGATCAACATCAGCTTGTGGGGTTTTAATCCGCTGCTTTGATTTCTTCTGAAAAGCGTGCAGGACATAGATTTTCTCTGCAATCTTTACTGCATAGACTGCTCTGTAAGTATCGGTATCGTAGCGTTTGATAATTTCATACACGCCGCTTCCAACCCCTTTAAAAGGCTTGGCATCCATTGGTGTTTCCCCTGCTTGCACCAATTGCAGCGCATAGCCTACTGATGCACGCACCTCTTCAGGAAATAAGCGAATATTTTTGAGAGAGTCTCCCATCCAAACCAGAGGTCGTAAAGGAATTTCTGTAATATCCTCATCATCGTCCATTTTATATGAAAAGTCCTATAAAAAAAGTCAGACATCTCATTCATATAACAAGCCGAGAATGCATAATTCCCACTGCCCATCCTCTCAATTCGGTAAACTCTCAATCCGCATTAAATCCAATTCGCGTTCAAATATTTCATCAATTGGCAACATTTGACCATCAATAGTCATAAATTTATGGTCTTTTGTTGCCCGAATCAATGAACCATCTTCCAAGCAATACTCAAATACCTCTTGTTGTCCGCGATCGTGCCACTGTGCTACAGGTTGCGTGTAAATATTTCCATGATCATCAACGCTGTAGACAGTACATTCAATGCCTTTTTCGACAATTTTCCCAATCGGCATTAATCCATATTCTACTGTCAATATTTCCGTGTCATAGCTTAAACAATATTCAGCAAACTTCAACATTTGCTCAAATAACTCATCCGCAACTTTTTTCTGAACGCCATTTTTTGCAGCACCATCCACAAATTTTTCTCGCTGCTTTTGCATCTCAGAAACTTTCTTTTTACCCATCGCCCGACGCAGCAAGTCAGCTTGTCCTAAAGAATATCCCGCCATATCCTGAGCAATTTTCATGATTTGCTCTTGATAGACCATAATTCCATAAGTTTCGTCTAATACTGATTCTAGAATTTGGTGTTGATAATCAATCTGTTCTCGACCATGTTTGCGGTTAATAAATTTAGGAATCAGTCCCGCATCTAATGGCCCCGGTCGATAAAGTGCCAAAATTGAAGAAATATCTTCTATATTAGAAGGCTTCAAATCTCGCACGATCTGACGCATCCCAGAAGATTCTAATTGAAATATCCCTTCTAACTCACCTGCTTCTAATAACTCATAAGTTTTTTGGACATCTTTAGGTAGAGTACTATGTTCACCTTTCGCTAATATCCTCTGGGCTTTTCTTTCCTGGCGGGGAATTTCATCAGGATCAACCCGATATCCTCTCGTTTCTTGAATTAAATCAAGGGTTTTTTGAATCAGTGTTAGGTTCCGCAAACCCAAAAAATCCATTTTCAATAAACCCATTGATTCCAGGTCTTCCATGAAATACTGGGTAATTACAGAACCGTCATTATTTTTTTGTAGTGGGACAATTTCATCAAGGGGATCGGCAGAAATTACCACACCGGCTGCATGAACACCAAACGTTTTATTAGTTCCTTCAATTCGCATTGCCATATCAAGCCAATGGCGAATATGGGGTTCTCTATCATATTTCTCTTTAAACTCTGGTTCTGGAGTTTTATCAGAAACCATCACCTTGAGTTTAGTTGGTTTACCCCGCACCACAGGAATCAATTTCGCCATTTTGTCAGCTTCCCCGTAGGGAATATTTAATACTCTGGCGACATCTTTCAAAACTGCTTTAGAAGTTAGACGGTTAAAAGTAATAATTTGGGCAACTCTATCTGCACCATATTTCTCTGTTACATAATCAATCACTTTATCCCGTTGTTCAATACAGAAATCCGTATCAATATCAGGCATGGATTTCCGTTCTGGATTCAAGAAACGCTCGAATAGTAACCCATGATGCACGGGGTCAATATTAGTAATTCGCATTGCATAAGCAACTAATGAACCAGCCGCCGAACCCCGACCTGGGCCTACAGGAATGTTATTATCTCTAGCAAATTTGATGTAATCCCATACAACTAAAAAGTATTTGGAAAAACCCATCTGCTGAATCATTTTTAGTTCGTATTCCAATCTTTCTTTATAGACGGAATCGACTTCTTGGCGAGATTTGCGATTTAAGCGTTCTAAAAGTCCACTCCATGCAACATCTTCGGCGTAAGTGTCAGCAGTATGACCAGAGGGAATCGGAGGTGTAGGAATCTGAGGCTCACCCATAATATGGTAAGGCTCGACTTTATCGGCGACTTCTTCAGTAGTAGCAATCGCTTCTGCAATTAAATTATCCGGCAAATGGTCACGAAATAGCTGCTGCATCTCTTCACCAGATTTGAGATACTCTGTGCCGCTATAACGCATCCGCTTATCTTCAATAATTAGCTTGCCAGTTTGAATACATAGCAAAGCGTCGTGGGCTTCAACATCAAAACAAGAAATAAAATGTGAATCATTAGTAGCAACAAATTTAATCCCTAGCTCTCTCGCAATCTTGACAATCTCAACATTCACAATTCGGTCTTCTTGGGAGCCGTGATCTTGAATTTCTAAATAATAATCATCACCAAATACATCTTTATACCATTGAGCAACTTTCCGGGCTGCATCTGGTCTATGGCTGAGAATTGCTTGGGGAATTTCTCCACCTAAACAAGCACTGGTAACAATCAAGCCTTCATGATATTCTTTTAATAAATCTTTATTAATACAAGGACGAGAAAAAATTCCTTTTCCTTGAACACCCTTAAGGTGAGAAATTGTGGTTAATTTAACTAAATTTTTGTAACCTTTGGTATTTTTAGCTAAAACAACTTGATGATATTTAGGACGGCGTTCTTGTTTCTCAATATCGCCGTTAATTACATACATTTCATTGCCGATAATCGGCTTAATATTTTGACTACGGCAGATTTTGATCAGTTCAACGGCTCCATACATGACGCCATGATCGGTAAGGGCGATCGCTTTCATTCCCAGTGCGATCGCTCGATCCACCAACTCTGGAAGCTGACTTGCCCCATCAAGCAAACTATAGTCACTGTGAATATGTAAAGGCACAAAGGACATAAGCATCTCCAACCACAAGCCAAGACATCTCTAGGGGCCTACCTTGTGGTATACCCTTTCGAGCCAGATTTTGCAAAGCAACGGAATCTTAGATTAACAGTTTTTAACCAAAATTAAAGCTGTTCTTTTTCGGGAATTATCAATATCATTAGTGTTGTTTTAATAATTACAGCAGTTAACCAGTATCTAGCCAATGAGTCAAACAGAGAGAACTACTTCGCCTGAAACCAAAGCTAGCCCTTGGTGGCAGCGTATCCCTCTCACGTTGCAAATTCTCATCGCCTTAGTAGCGGCAGTCAGCGTCGGAATTGCCCTTGGTGCGGGGAATCCCAATCCCAGCAACGCCGCTTTAATCAACAATTTAGCAATTCCGGCAGAATTGGTGCTAAAGGCTCTCCGCGCCTTGGCTACACCCCTGATTCTGGTAGCAGTGCTACATACTTTGATGACTACCAATATCCCTGGTACAGCCGGACGGCGGCTGGCTGTGCTACTTTTAACCAACACTACCGTAGCTATTTTGGTGGGACTTTTAGTAGCAAACGTACTGCGTCCGGGGACTTGGGGCAATGTTAGCACCTCAACAAGTACGGCAATAACTGCTCAGAGTCTCGATCCTTGGGGAATACTCAAAGATGCTGTACCAGAAGCTGTTCTCAAGCCATTGGTTGATAATAACGTCATCCAGTTGATTGTGATTGCCTTGAGTTTTGGCATCGTCCTGCGGGGATTAAAATCTGAACAAATCGCCCAAGGCAAGAATGGATTCCAGCCAATTGAGGATGTCATCGGAATTTTATTTGAAGCGGTAGTCCGCATCCTCAATTGGGTAATTGCTTTAGTGCCGTTCGCAGTCTTTGGGATTGTGTCTAAAACTATTGCGATGCAGGGCTTTGCACCATTTAAATCTTTGGGTGCATTTATCGTGGCGGTGCTTTTAGCACTGGTATTGCAGGCGTGCTACTACCTCACCAGAGTAAAATTTGGTTCTTGGGTACACCCGCTAAAATTCCTAGCTGGCGGTTCTGATGCCTTTTTGACAGCTTTCTCAACTTCTTCCTCAGCGGCGGCAATGCCCGTAACCTTTGAAGTTTTGCAAACAAAAGTCGGTTTAAGGGAATCTTCTGCTGCCTTGGGGTCATTAGTCGGGGCAAATTTCAATAATGATGGCACTGCCCTCTATGAAGCAATGTCTGCGTTGTATATTTCCCAACTGATTGGGCAACATCTGAGTCTGACACAGCAGTTAATTGTCATCCTTACCTCGATTTTTGCATCTGTCGGTGCGGCAAATATTCCCAATGCTGGACTGGTAACTATGACACTGGTGTTCACTTCTGTAGGCTTACCTACCCAGTACATTGCTTTGCTAGTTACTGTAGACTGGTTTTTGGATCGTTGCCGTACCGCGATTAATGTTATGGGAGATATGACTGTCAGTGCTTTACTTGACGGCAAAAAGCCACGTTCTCTAGACGAAGCTTAGTTTGCCGACTTTTCAGATATCTAATGCTGTTGAGGCCCTTTGGCGTCACATTCTTTAGTCCAGCAACGTTCTAAAAGTTGCAGACGCCAGATCAATACAAAGCGTTGGGGATTCAATACTAATTTAGTGTCGCGACTAAATAAGGGCTGGTTCAGATACTGCCAAAGGGGAAATTTAATTTTGGTGTGTTTTGGAGTCATAAGAATAACAAATATTATAAAAGTTTAGTGGTCAGAGTTGGCATTTTGTCTAGCAATTGCCTGATAGTGTTATTTCTAGTTAAAGGCTACACTGCCTTTTTGTACTTGTCCTGGTGGCAATTGCGTAATTTCAGCAAGTGAATTTATGTTGTTTCCGCTTTAATACTGAGAATTGCACGCATCATTTTTCTGATTCCAAAAAATTTCGCATCTATAGGAAAGTTGATGCTAGGTTAATTGTTTTAGCCTAACTAAATTGAATCCCCAAAGAGTTACTGATCGTGCTTACCTTGATTTCGGATTAAATAAGCCTTGATTTCAGCCAGTTATAGCCTATTTTCACGCACCATTCCTTCAAGTTCATTGAAACCAAAGGTCATCGCCTCGGACATTTGTTTGTAATTACCCAAAAGATGATTAAAATCACGCCTCTCGTTAACTCCTTCAGTTGCAAGTGCTACAGCTGACTGGGTAGTTTTTTCTTGTTTCAGCTCTAATTTAGTAAATCACCAAGCTACCCAACCGGATAACGCGCCGACAAAAGCTAATAAAAAGCTGGCTAAACTAGCATCAAATTTCATTGGTAATTCTCAAACATTAGCTATCAACAAATTCCCATATTTTAAAAGTGCAATCTTGAAAGTATTAAAGTTTACTTCTCTGAACTTAATCACCAATCCTCACTCGAAAAAGATATGGTGTTCTATTATGGGGATAATTGGAGAGAGCAAGTTACAGCCTCACCTGCTGCCCAGAGCTACATTAACCGCATTCGGGAAATTTCTGCTAGTGAACCAGCCTTATTGCTAGGTCATGCCTACACTCGCTACATGGGCGATCATTCTGGAGGTCAAATGCTACAAAAAGTTGCTCAGTCAGCCCTGAAGCTTTCTGATTATGAAGGCACATCCTTTTACAACTTTAAGCAAATTTCTGACAAAAAGGCATTTAAGGATAAGTATCGTCAGGCATTAAATGCATTACCCGTTGATGATATAACAGCAGAACGGATTGTTGCAGAAGCCAATAATGCCTTTGGATTCAATTTAAAGATGGCTCAAGAGTTAGAAGGAAGTTTAATTAAAGCACTCGGTCAAGTTCTCTTTAATAGCCTCACTCGTTCTCAGAATTCAGGTAGCACTGAAATAGCTGCGGCTAATTAATTTTGTCATTTGTCATTTGTCATTTGTCATTGGTTATTTCCCAATCATCGCCTCACTCCCACAGACGCGATTAATCGCGTCTCTACCTACTCCCTTCATTCATTGGAAAGCAACTCAATGGTTTTTCTATTACCTAGTGTCAAGTTTGATCTGGATCTGATTCAAAAGTACGACACTCGCGCACCTAGATATACTAGTTACCCGCCCGCTACAGAGTTAAGTGAAATATTCACTGAAACTGATTTTAAGGCCGCGATCGCAGCATCTAATCAACGCAAAACCCCTCTTTCTTTATATTTCCATATCCCTTTTTGCCAAAGTGCTTGCTACTTCTGTGGCTGTAATACAGTAATTTCCAACAACAAGAATATTGCTAAACCTTATGTAGAATCGTTGGCTCAAGACATTAAAAACACCGCAGCTTTAATCGATTCAGATAGAAAAGTGCTGCAAATCCACTGGGGAGGCGGTACTCCTAATTATTTGGAGCGTCACCAAGTAGAATTTTTATGGAAAAACATCAATCGCTATTTCAACATCGATCCCCAAGCAGAAATCTCAATTGAGATTAATCCCCGCTATATCGATAAAAACTACGTTTTCTTTTTGAGACAGATTGGATTTAACCGCATTAGTTTTGGCATTCAGGATTTTAATCGCCAAGTTCAAGTAGCTGTCAATCGTGTCCAGCCAGAAGAAATGCTCTTTGATGTCATGAGTTGGATCAAAGAAGCTAAGTTTGAAAGTGTGAATGTAGACCTAATTTATGGTTTACCTTATCAAACACGTGAGACATTTCAAGAGACGCTGAAAAAAACTATTGAGTTAGATCCTGACCGAATTGTTGTCTTTAACTTTGCTTATGTCCCGTGGCTAAAACCGACGCAAAAAAATATTCCTCAAGAGGCGCTACCTCCAGCAGAGGAAAAGTTAGAGATTCTGAAAATGACCATTGAAGAATTGACGAATAACCAATATCTATTTATTGGGATGGATCATTTTGCTAAAACTAATGACGAATTAGCGATCGCTCAACGTCATGGCACCCTCAAACGCAATTTTCAGGGCTATACTACCCACGCCGAAACAGAATTATTTGGTTTTGGTGCAACATCCATCAGTATGTTAGAAGATGTTTATGCTCAAAACTACAAGGAGTTAAAGGATTATTATCAGATACTGGCAGCAGGTAGTTTACCTGTTAGTAAAGGTATCAAACTCACTGATAATGACATTATTAGACGGGATGTGATTATGGGTATTATGTCTCATTTCCAGCTTTCTAAGCAAGATATTGAAAACAAATATCATATCAATTTTGATGAATATTTCTCTGAGGAACTAGAGGCGTTAAAACCACTAGAAGCCGATGGTCTAGTCAGTTTATCAAAAAATCAGATCCAGATTACCGACATTGGTAGATTACTAGTAAGAAACATTGCCGTCATATTTGATACTCACACAAGAACGCGAGAGACAAAGTTCTCCCGCGCAATTTAATATTACTGCTGCAAATGTTTGCCACATATATATTATCTCCTCAATTTACTTTAAAAATAAAAGTTGAGGGGATATTATTAAAACTATAGTAATCCGATTTTATTTTTGAACTTATTTGCGTGGTGCGTAAAGCGCAGCACAAGCGTGATAGGCAGTCAGCCCCTTCCCTACGGGACGCTGCGCGAACGGGGAAGTCAAAAGTCAAAAGTCAAAAGGCAAAAGGCAATTGAAATAAACTTGTTAAATAAAAATGTGCAAACAGCTTGGTTAATTATTTATATAGATAATTAATGATCAATTATAACGAAAGCTCTCAATATATAGGACTCATATTTGATTGCGTGAAAAAAACTCAGTACACTTTTATTCCTTCTTCCCAGTCCCCATTACCCCTTATCCCCTTCAGGGGCCCCACCTTCTTCAGCGATGCACTGAGCTTGTCGAAGTGTCCCCAGTCTCTACGAGTAATTCACCGAATCAAATCGGATTGCTATATTTATGAAAAATTAATTTTTATACATCCTCAAAAAGTTAGATGCAAATTTTCTGCCTTAAGATAGAGATAAAATAAAATTTCTTGATTATTAAATTAACGTTTCGCTTTGCAAAAAAGAATTTTGTTTATATATAATTATATATTTTTAATGACTTCTAACTTAAATATGCAAAAAAAAGCGTTCAATATTAAGGTGTAAAAAGGTCAATTTTCCTCCAATCTAGATATAAATTATTTTGTATAACTTTTGGATTTAGCATTTACCCCACATTTACCCCATCTGGTAGAAAGAATTTGGAATTAGAGTTGATAACTTAGATATTAAGTGAGATTGTTGAGGCAATTATGAGTATTATTGCTTGGATAGTTTTAGGACTTTTGGCAGGTGCGATTGCTAAAGCTATTTATCCTGGCTATCAAGGTGGTGGAATTCTCTCCACAATGATTTTGGGTATCATTGGTGCTTTCGTCGGTGGAAGTCTGTTTACCTTGCTACGAACAGGAACTCTGCAAATTACTTCGGCTGGCGCTGGTTTAACTCTCCCTGGTATTTTAGTAGCTGTGCTTGGTGCAATTGTTGCTATTTATCTATGGGGATTAATCAGAAGAAGCAGGAATGCCTAATCGCTGATTGGCAGTTATCAACACTGACATTACTACTGTATTTTATTAGTCTTTTAGTTCAGCAATTTGAGAAGCTATTAAAGACTTAGATTAGCTTTTTCTGGGAAAAACTAAGAGACAATAAAATAGCCGATCCTTTTTGTAACATCATAATTTTGGGAAGTGTAAATCTATGTTTTTTCACAAGAAAGAGCCTATTCGTGCAGTTAACGTTAGTGAACCAAACCCTCGTTTTGCTCAGTTGCTTTTAGAGCAGTTTGGTGGAGCTACTGGAGAACTTAGTGCAGCACTGCAATATTGGGTTCAATCATTCCATGTCGAAAATGCTGGCATTAAAGACATGCTCCAAGACATTGCGATCGAGGAGTTCAGCCATTTAGAAATGGTTGGTAAACTCATTGAGGCTCATACTAAAAATGTAGATCAAACAGAGGCTTACAAGAGTACTCTTTTTGCAGTCCGAGGAATTGGGCCTCATTTTCTAGATAGCCAAGGTAATGCTTGGACTGCAAGTTACTTGAATGAGGGTGGAGATGTAGTACGCGATTTAAGAGCTAATGTTGCAGCTGAAGCTGGTGCTCGTCAGACTTACGAAGAATTGATTAAGTTGGCAACTGACAAAGGAACCCAAGAGACTTTAGTCCATCTGTTAACACGAGAAATTTCTCATACTCAGATGTTTATGAAAGCTCTAGATTCACTAGGTAAGTTGACAGATCCATTCTTTGGTAATATTAAGCCAGATGAAACTGTTGCTCTCTACTACAATCTATCTACAAACGGAAATGGTCAAGATGAACGTGGCCCTTGGAATTCAGAGCCAACATTCAAATATATTGCTAATCCGCTAGAAAGCCACTCTTAATTGCATAGGTTGCAGTTAAAGTATAGGTTGATTTTGAGCAAAGAGATTTGGGAGAATTCTGAAAAACTCCCAATCATCTTATGAGAAAACAGCCTACCTTATTTAGTAATTTTTGGGCTGTTTAGTTACATCTAGTAAGCAAAAAAATTCCCGATTTTTATAATAAGTCGGGAATTTTAGCTGAGTATTACACTCGATTGAAAATAAGCTAATGCGCCTATATATTGCACAAACTGCGTATAGACCGTCATTAGTCATTAGTCATTTGTGTTTTTAAGGACAAAGGACAAATGACAAAGGACAACCCTCACTGTTAATGTGCAATTTCAATGCGTAACAGCTTAACTATAGCTTTAAATATTCAGCCAGACTGAAAAAGTTAGAGCGATCGCCCTTCAATACGTAGATCAATATTTCTGACTTCAGAAATTAATTCAACTCAAAATCAAAACCCAGAATCAGGAGATTAACTTGTGATTGTCAACGCCACACCAAATGGTTGGGAAGTCATTTATCATCGTGCCCATGCTTTGTTAGCAGCTGAACTGGCGGGACAATGGCAACGTAAAGATGCTCCAGTAAGGTTATATGAAACGATAGCTGCAATTTCTCATCATGATGACCTAGAAAAAGAGTGGGAAGAAGATATTCTGACTGAAGCAGGTGCACCAAAGGACTTTACCCTTTCCACAAATGCCGATGTAGATGCAGGTGTCGATAAATTGGCTAATTTGGCAAAGAATGCCCTTTACCGTGGACGATGGGTGGCTCTATTAATTTCCATGCACATCAGTCGTTTAAATGAGCCAAGCCGGGGTAAGTCTTCTAAATTGGACAAACTTTTAGATGAGCAACTTCAAAACCAGCAACGTTGGCGTAAACAATTGGGTATAAAAAAGGAAGAAGTTGATGCAGCCTATGCATTTATGCAATGGTGCGATCGCCTTTCGCTTATTCTCTGTCAGCAAGAACTACCTGACGATGAACGGTTTTTAGAAATTAGCAAGGGCCCTGAAGGTGAGCGCTATGACATCATGCAGCGTAGTGATAAGTTAGTTGTTGTTAAACCCTGGCCCTTCCAAAACGATAAATTCACGGTCAACGTCGAAGCCTGCGACCTCTCCCAGGTTAAATTTGAGAGTAGCACTGAATTAACTCAAGCACTACAAGAAGCCCCGATCAAGGTACTAGAGTGGACACTCGTTAAGAGTTAGATGCATAAAGCTATTTAGCTGAAAACAGCTGTAAGAAAACTAGGTTATGCGATCGCACTTTTCTATCAGTTCCCTGCTTATTCTTGCAATGGCAATCTCAGTAACGAAGATTGCAGGGGGTCATGCTGTAGTAAGACATAAAAAGTAGCGATCGCATTTATAGCGGTTCTCAGTTGAGTGAAGTACAAGAACCCCACCCCCAACCCCCTCCCCGCTTTTCGAGAGGGGGCTATAATCTATCTCATTTGATTAGGAAAAGCTATAGTGCTAAGGGCGTTTAACTTTTATCTAAAGATGTAGCGTTAAGACAGATTATTATTACTTATGATAGTTCCTTTAAATCATTCCCATCAGTGAAAGTAAATATACTTAACAACTGAGGTTCAAAGCATGGACTCAACAGGTAAGGTTCAAACTGTGGACTTGTCCTGGTCTCTTCCACTGCCGTTGAAAGAGTATGCAATGAGCCGAGTAACTGTCTACTTTTATAGCGACAGATGGGTTCCAATTAAATATTGTTCTTTGGAAAAGGCAATTTTGCTTCACCAGAAAGCAAATTTAGAAGGCAAGGAAATTTTGTTATTTCCTACTAATACAGACCCTAATCAATTCTCAAACTCTTTTAACTAAAATGCATTGAGGTAGACTATCTTTCAAAAATCTTGGCAACAAATTAATCGGCTATAAAGGCGTACTTATGTACGCTTTTACTTGTAAATGTGAGACAATTTTGGATTTTGGATTTTGGATTTATTCTCGCATTTAAATTCGGGGCTTCAAATCAATTTAAATTCTAAATTTTGAATTTTCAATCCAAAATTTAGAATTTAGAATTTAAAATTCGGTGATTGAAATATTTAGTTATATTGTTTACCTCAAAAGACATGTTGTCAAAGAATCGTGTAGGCTGTTATCGCACCAATGGGTTTATTTTGTATTTTGCTGCATTGGTCGGTTACTGCTTAGTGCTACGATTGCTAAGTCCAAATATATACGCAATAAAAGTTGTTTGAGCTACTAAGATTCCCAGCGCTGTACCTCCAAGTGCTACTTGAGCTTGGAAACTTCCAAGCTCATCAAGCTTTTGGGTTTCAATATATACTCTGGGTTGCAGATGGTATTGCCATCTTGCTGCTTCTGAATTGGCGAGTAAACTCAGAGGTAGACTTAGAATATAGCCAAGAACCGTAAATACTAAAGCTGTAGGAATAGTAAGCTTCAAATTTTGAAATATTAATGAGCGCATGGAAAAAAATTAGCTAACTTTAAAGCTGTTACAACTATTATGACAGTTGTAAATACTATAGCAATCCGATTTGATTTGTGAAAATTCTCGGTGTCCAGATCCCCGACTTCGTAAAAGTTGTCGGGGATCTAACTTTTCACGAATGATTTAGGATTGCTATACCATAAAATTTCAATTTAGTATTTTGAAAGTTGCAGATACTGTAGGGAGCGCTACGCCCAGTGATCCAGATATTCGGTAATAAAGATTTGAATTTATTCTGACATCAAACCAAACCAGAACGCAATGCAACGACTGCTGCTTGCACGCGATCGTCCACTGCTAATTTGTTCATAATTCCCCGGACGTGAGTTTTGATCGTGTTGGGACTGAGATAGAGTTTTTCGGCAATCTCTGGGTTACTCAACCCGTCTACCATCAGCTTTAACACTTCTAACTCGCGCCCAGATAAGTTGGCGGTGTTGGTGGTGGGTGAAGGCGGTTTGAGATTATCAATTACTCGCCGTGCAATTTGGGGATCGAGATAGGCTGCACCATCGACTGCGGCTGCGATCGCACTTAACAATCGTTCCACACTTGCACCTTTGATACAATATGCATCTGCACCGCTAGACAGTGCCGCAATAATTTCTGTTTCTGTTTGATGAGATGTCAACATCACTACATGAATTGCTGGCAGCGCCGCCTTAATTTGCTGTGTTGCAGCAATACCATCCAATCGCGGCAATCCAATATCCATAACCACCAAATCAGGTTTCAGTTGCAGTGCAGCTTGAACTCCCAAATAACCATCTTCAGCTTGTCCAACAATCTCCAACTGAGGATGAGCCATTAACGATTGTTCTAATCCCAGCTGCATCATTGGATCGTCTTCGACAATTAACACGCGCAACGGCGGAGCATTGATCGGTAAATTTAAGGGATAGCCAGTATCTAAAGACATTTTTATTAATTATTTGTCATTTGTCATTTGTCATTTGTCATTTGTCATTTGTCCTTTGTCCTTTGTCATTAGTTATTAGTCTTTTGGCTTTTGTTCTTTGCTTTTTTCACCTGCCAATAACCAATGACAATACTTCTCTACGAGAGGCTGCGCCAACGGCTTACCTCAACTTCGCTCGGTACAAGTCGCTCAGTACAAGTGACCAATGACCAATGACTAATGACTAATGACTAATGACCAATTATTATTCTTCCACACGATAGCCTAACTCTGCTAAACTAATCCGCGACTGTCGCCATTTTGGCTGGACTTTCACAAACAATTCTAGATAAACTTTACCAGCGATTAATTTTTGGATTTGTTCGCGGGCTTCACTACCAATTGCTTTGAGCATTGCTCCACCTTTGCCAATGAGTATGCCTTTTTGAGAATCACGCTCGACGTTGATGGTAGCAAGTACACGGGTAATGCTGGGAGTTTCTTCTACTAGGTCAATGGCGATCGCTACTGAATGGGGTACTTCTTCACGAGTCAATAATAAAATTTGTTCTCGGATTAATTCACCCATAATAAAGCGTTCTGGCTGGTCAGTTACCAAGTCTGGAGGATAATATAATGGCCCAATTTCTAAATGTTCAATTAATAATTCTTGAAGTTGCGGTAATCCGGTACTAGTCTTAGCAGAAAACTTCACAATTTTCCATTCATGGGACTGGGCCATCTGAGCGTAGCTATTATCTAGAAACTGCGAGTCAGTGGGTTGTTGGTCGGTTTTGTTCATACCCAGAATTACTGGTGTTTTGCTGCGACTGAGCAATTCGGCAATGTAGCGATCGCCTGCTCCACAAGCTACAGATCCATCTACCACAAATAACACTACATCTACCGATTCAATGGCAATTTTAGCATTTTGCACCAATACTTCGCCCAATTGATGATGGGGCTTATGAATTCCTGGCGTATCTACAAATATTAACTGCGCTTCTGGTGTAGTTAATACACCGCGCAAACGGTTACGTGTAGTTTGTGCTACTGGTGATGTAATGGCAATTTTTTGTCCTACTAACTGATTCATCAAAGTAGATTTACCGACATTTGGACGACCAACAATGCCGATAAAACCTGATTTGAATTCAGGAGGAGCCTGGGGAATTGTTACTTCTCCTGAAAAAGAGAAAGTGTAATTTTCAATACTAGTCACCTTTGGCTCCACCCTCATATTTTATAGCTGGGATAACTTGGTTTTTTCTTAGATATAAAACAGGCATAAAATTACCCTGGCATTTTTAGGGATCGCTTTTGCCGAGGTTTAATCTACTACTGGCTCTACACTTATATTTTACAGCTGAGATAACCTTAGTTGTAGAATTCAGTAGTCAGAATATTAAAAAAATTAAACTCCAAGTTTACCTCATTTCATCAGTAATCATACCAAACCCACATAAATTCTGACTTCTGGCTCAAGAGTTGCTGAATTTTTAGACTTTGTTTTGTTTTTAGATACAAAAGAAACATAAAATTACTTTGGCATTAACAGGAAGGACTTTTGCTTAAGTTTAATCTGCTGCTAACTTTGGCTTAAGTTTCATCGACGACTTAACATATACATTTGGATCAAAATGTCAATAAAAAATGTGGGACAACCCAAACGCATAGGAATTCTTACGAGTGGAGGTGATTGTTCTGGCTTAAATGCTGTAATTAGGGCTGTAGTAAATTGTGCTGTAAATACTTACGGCTGGGAGGTTTTGGGAATTCGTCAAGCGACTCTAGGATTAATGGCGCGTCCGCCACAATTCACCAAGCTGGAAGTCGATCGAGTTGACTCATTGTTAACTGCGGGTGGCACAATGTTGGGGACAACTAATAAAGGCGACCCTTTTGCCTTTCCAATGGCGGATGGAAGTTTGTGCGATCGCTCCGAAGAAATTATTGCAGGTTATCATCAACTAGGTTTAGACGCTTTGATTGGTATCGGCGGCGATGGTAGCTTGGCAATTTTGCGTCGCCTTGCTCAACAAGGTGGGATTAATTTAGTAGGTATTCCCAAAACCATTGATAACGATATTGGCGTTACCGAACACGCCATCGGTTTTGATACAGCAGTAAATATTGCCACAGAAGCACTAGATCGGTTACATTTTACTGCTGCAAGTCATAGCCGAGTCATGATTTTGGAAGTAATGGGGCGTGATGCTGGACACATAGCAATAGCTGCGGGAATTGCGGGGGGAGCAAATGTAATTTTAATTCCCGAAATACCTTATACAGTTGAGCATATTTGCCACAAAATCAAAGAACGCCAAGATAAAGGCAAAAACTATTGTTTGATTATTGTTTCTGAAGCAGTTCGTACCCAAGGCGGCGAAAATGTGACGATTACCAATCGCTTAGGTCAATCTCGATACGGGGGAATTGGCGAATACTTAGCCGATGAAATTATTCAACACATCGGTGTAGAAACGCGAGTCACAGTTTTAGGACACATTCAACGGGGTGGGACTGCTTCACCACTAGATAGATTAGTTGCAACAGCCTTTGGCGTAGCAGCAGTTAATCTGATTGCCGAAGAGCGATACGATCGCATGGTGACATGGCAAAATCGCCAAGTATTAAGTGTACCAATTACAGAAGCGATCGCTCAATATAGCGCCGTCGATCCCAATGGTACTTTAGTTAAAACCGCTCGTGGTATGAGTATTTATTTGGGAGACTGAAGTCAGTGCTGAGTGCTGAGTGCTGAGTGCTGAGTGAGGAGTGAGGAGTTAAAAAACTCTAAACTCCCAATGACAAATGACCAATGACAAAAAACTGTATCCCTTAATGACATAAGTATTTTTTGATTAACTAAAAAAATTGCCCTGGAAATATTACACCCCCAAGGCAAGCTAACTCTCTAAATTCTTTACTTTGCGCTCTCTGCGCCTCTGCGGTTCGTTAACAAAGTGTAGGGGTTTAAATCCCCGGCTTCTATCAATCTGCAAGTGTTGTGGCTCTTTCTAAATTCCCGTTACAACACGTAATTGCGAATTGCGTTAGCGCAGCGTTAGCGAGTCCGCGAGCGTCATTGCGAATTGCGAATTGGTTTAAAGTTGCTTCACTTCCGAAACCAACTTCGCCACCATATCCTTCGCACTACCAAAAAGCATTGTAGTTTTATCCTTGTAGAATAACTCATTATCTACACCGGCAAAACCCGTACTCATCCCGCGCTTAATTACAATTGTCTGCTTCGCCCGATCTACTTCCAAAATCGGCATACCATAAATTGGGCTATTTGCATCACTCCGCGCCGCCGGATTTACCACATCATTTGCCCCAATTACCAAAGCCACATCCGCTTGTTCAAACTGGGGATTGATATCATCCATGTCGTACAACTGGGTATAAGCCACATTTGCCTCTGCTAGCAACACATTCATGTGTCCCGGCATTCTCCCAGCAACAGGGTGAATGGCATACTTGACATCAACGCCCATTTTTTCTAACTGATCTGACAATTCCCGGACGCTATGTTGCGCTTGGGCAACTGCCATCCCATAACCGGGCACAATTACCACAGAACGGGCATAACCCAACATCATCGCCCCTTCTTCGGGATCGATACTGCGGACAGTTTGATCGGTTGCACCACCACCAGCAGCAGCACCACCAGAAGTAGATCCTGTACCAAAAGCACTGAACAGCACACTGAAGAGAGAGCGGTTCATTGCCTTACACATAATTTCGGTGAGGATTAAGCCAGATGCTCCTACCAAAGCCCCAGCGATGATTAACATATTGTTCATCACCACGAAACCAGCTGCTGCCGCCGCCACACCCGACAACGAGTTCAACAGCGAGATTACCACTGGCATATCGCCGCCACCAATGGGGATGACGAACATCACACCCA
The DNA here is from genome assembly GCF_034531255.1 of Nostoc sp. ChiQUE01b. Classification (NCBI taxonomy): domain Bacteria; kingdom Bacillati; phylum Cyanobacteriota; class Cyanophyceae; order Nostocales; family Nostocaceae; genus Nostoc; species Nostoc sp. ChiQUE01b. Next base: position 136,980 of record NZ_JAVRBM010000004.1, read on the forward strand.
GCACTAAGGAAACAGCTACCACTCCCAAGAATATAGGTAAGCTATCTGGTGTGATGATTAAATAGGCACTGCCTACCAAATAAGCACCCAGAAGCAACAGGTTAAATGGTTGCTGGAAAGGAAATGTAATCGGGGAACCGCTGATTAAACCTTGTAATTTAGCAAAGGCTAAAAAACTACCTGTGAAGGTAACGCCACCGATTAACACGTCCAATAGCATGGAAATGTTCACATCTAGGGGTACAGGTGCGCCAGAATCCAATAATCGCCAAAATTCGGCAACGGCGACTAATGCTGAAGCCGCACCACCTAAACCGTTGAGTAAACCCACCATTTGGGGCATTTCCGTCATTTGGACTTTATAAGCAACGATCGCACCAATTCCTGATCCAATCGCCAAGCCCAACAATATCATCTCGTAGTTCAACACATGCTGATCCAGCATTGTCGCCACAATTGCCAGCAGCATTCCCACAGATGCAATCACATTACCGTTTCGCGCTGTAGCTGGTGAACCCAGCTTTTTCAAACCAAAAATGAATAAGGATGCAGCGACTAAATATGTCAGCTGAATGCCAGTTGGTAAAAAGTCGCTCACGCCTTAATCTCCTTCTTTTTGAACATTTGCAGCATTCTATCTGTGACGAGAAAGCCACCTACAACGTTGACTGTAGCTAGTACTACAGCAATTAAACCGAGAATTACTGACACACTTGTTTCTCTAGCACCTGAAGCCACTATTGCCCCAAGTACCGAAATGCCAGAAATCGCATTTGAACCTGACATTAGGGGCGTGTGGAGAGTCGGTGGTATTTTGTTGATAACTTCAAAGCCGATAAAAGATGCCAAAACAAATACAAACAAAGCAGCAAGTAATGCCTCTGTCATGAAATCAAAACTCCTCTTGGGAATGGGTACTGGGTACTGGGGACTGGGTACTGGGGATTGGGTATTGGGTATTGGGTACTAAATACTGAGAAAATACTGCTAAGTACTAAGTATTTATTTCCTAGTCCCTAATCCCCAGTCCCTAGTCCCCAGTCCCTAATTAACCGCCGGTTGTTGAGTATTCAAAGCTTGTAGCTCATCCCGCACTCGTTGATTGCGAATTTCACCAGCGTGGGTAACGCAAGCTGCATCAACGATGTCGTCGCCAAAGTCTACCTGTAAAGCTTTGTCTTTAATTAGCAATTGCATCAACGATGTTACGTTCTTGGCATACAATTGGCTGGCGTGAATTGGCATCGATGACGGGAGATTGATAGGGCCGATAATTGTTACACCGTTCCACACAATATCTTTACCTGGTTCGGTACAGGCGCAGTTACCACCCTGTTCAGCAGCCAAATCTACAATTACTGAACCGGGTTTCATTTGTGCCACCATTTCTTCTGTAACCAGCCGTGGTGCTTGTCTTCCAGGTACTTGAGCTGTAGTAATCACCACATCAGAATTTTTAATGTGTTCGGCGATAACTTCTTGGGTACGTTGTTTGCTAGCCTCGGAAATTTCCTTGGCGTAACCGCCAGCAGCGACGGTTTCTTCGTCTAATTTGACTTCAACGAATTTTGCCCCTAAGCTTTGCACTTCTTCTTTGACGGCGGGACGGATATCAAAGGCTTCTACTACTGCTCCCAAACGTCTAGCGGTGGCGATCGCTTGCAATCCAGCGACACCAGCGCCCATAATAAATACTTTCGCTGGAGCGATCGTGCCTGCGGCTGTGGTTAACATCGGGAAATATTTCGGTAACGCTGCGGCGGCAATTAATACTGCTTTGTAACCAGCTAATGAAGCTTGCGACGACAAAGCATCCATACTTTGCGCCCTGGTAGTACGGGGGATCATCTCCATACTCAAAGCTGTGACTTTCCGATTTGCCAGTTGCTGCGCTACAACCGGATTTCCCAAAGGATTCAGGAAACTGACTAAAACAGCCCCTTCCTTTAACAAATCAATTTCTGAGCGTCCATCTTCTCGTTCTTGCGGTGGACTGACTTTCAGTAGAATATCTGTTTCACCCCATAATTTGGCAGTATCGCTGATTATTGTGGCTCCTGCTGCTTCATAGTCAGGATCACCAAAAAATGAGCGTTCTCCTGCACCCGCTTCTACCCACACTTCCAAACCTTGTTTTACCAATCGGGCAACGGTGTCAGGAATTAATGCCACACGACGTTCACAAACTTCAATTTCTTTAGCAACTGCTATTCTCATGAAATCTCCTGAAGATAAATACCTAATCTCTGCTAAGTAAGCGATTGTCCAGACGAGGGGTGTTCCGCGCTCATAGTAATTAGACAGGAACATCAGCCATGAATTTTACTTGTAGATTGAACCTTGAATCTTTCCTCTCCCACTTTTAGCTCTCCAGACAAAGCCTCATTTTTTTGTAAAGTTCTGAGCGAAAGGAACCTCCGCTCGGACTTTCCGCTTTGCCGCTCGCAGATGTCATATTTTCAGATAGTTGCAAACAGGGTTACGTATTGCACATCCTAAATTGATTCCCAAATTTTGCATCTTTATCTTTAGCTTGTTTTCGGGATTGAGAAATTTTGGTATTCCTTTCTTATAGAGTAATATTGACCGAATTTTGAAAGCTTTATAATTTCCCAATCAAATTTTAATAATTACGACTTCGATTCCAATTCAACTTATTTTAATCAATTTAGCCCAAGTTAACTGGCGATCGCAGATGACATGGATCAAATTTTATAACAAAATTCTCAATTTTAGATACATTTATACATATTTGTCAACACAATCCAACCCCAACTGTGTTTATCTTTAGTGCAAATTTGACCAACTTGGTAATCAAATCAGGGCTACATAAGGGTAATGAAGTAAATTTAATATATATGTTCATTTTGCTACTAAGTAATTTTGCTGTTGCCTAAACTTCAGCTATGATGGCACTTTTTTTGGAAATTAAACGTCCATTGTCAGGAAGCCAGTAGTAAAGTTTAGTAAAGAATACTAACACACAGTTATTTTAGATAACAGATTTATATTTTGGTAGAGGAAGCCCAATTATGCGACGTTTACTTTCTGCTTTAGCCGTGACTAGCTTTTTGGTTACTGGATTACCAGCCTTAACTTTGGCGCAAAGCTTACCTGGATTTACGCTGTTTAGCGGCATCAAACAAGAAAATCAGCTGCCCTTTAGGTTAGATTTTGGTGGACAAGCTAATGGTTGGGATCGATACATATTAAAGATTCCAGCCAAAAGAATGAAATTGGCAGTTGGTCAATTTGCCATTACCTACCCTGATTATTACAAAGGAACTTTTGACCAGAAAAAAATTGAAGTCCGAGTCAAAGGCAAAGCAGTTCCGCTTTCTGAGGTGAAGTGGGACAAAGAAGGTAAACTGATTAATATTTTTCCTCAAGATCCAGTGCCAGCAGGTAGTGGAGTTGAGGTAGTGTTATCTAACGTGAAAAACCCATCCTTCGGCGGAGTTTACTATTTTAACTGTCAAGTGCTCTCCCCTGGGGACGTACCATTACTGCGCTACATGGGAACATGGATTTTGAGCATTACTTAAGAGTGGGGAGTGGTGAGTAAGGGAATGAGGGGAATGAGGGGGATAAGGGGCAAAGCGGAGAATTCCTAACTTCTAACTCAGCACTCCCAATGCCCTACTCCCCACTCCCTATTTCCTGTTAAAGTGATACAATTAGAGATTGTGAGTTTTTATAAAAATCACCTAAGAGGAGAACAGTATGAAAAGAACACTGGGCGGCACTAGCCGTAAGAGAAAAAGAACCTCTGGTTTTCGCGCCAGGATGCGGACACCAGACGGCAGAAACGTGATTAACGCTAGAAGAAAAAAGGGACGTCACCGTCTGAGCGTTTAAGACAGATCGAGCTATAAAGAGCATCTGTGGTTTTGCCCAAAGCAAATCGGCTAAAATCCCGAAAGGATTTCCAGGCAGTTTTCCGAGAAGGAATTCGGCGTCATGGCTCTTATTTAACATTGAGAGCATTAAAGCCCTTATGTTCAACGAAACCTTCTTTGGACACTGCCACCCAGACTACACAAGTAACTGACTCAGCACATCTTGGTAGCACGCGGATTGGCATTTCGATTAGCACAAAAGTCAGCAAAAGGGCAGTGGTTCGCAACCGAATCAAACGGCAAATGACTGCTGTTTTACATAACTTGCTACCAAAATTATCACCAGGATGGCGACTAGTATTCATTGTCAAACCCACAGCAGCAGAATCTAAGTGCGTAAGCCCACAATTTCTGCAAGAATTAGAGCAGTTGTTGGCACAAGCTGAGGTGTTCGATGGGAATTCGTGAAGATGTTTATTATGAAGGTGGGCCCCATGTTGGGGATTTAATTGTTAACCTGCTGATTGGGCTAACCATTGTCGGGCTACCATTAACAGTCGGGGCAATTGTCAGGGCATTGTGGTTGCGTTTCCGCATCACCGATCGCCGAATTACTGTTACCGGGGGTTGGCAGGGGCGCGATCGCACTGACGTAATTTACTCAGAAATTGTCAAAATCGTCAAAGTTCCCCGTGGCATTGGCTTTTGGGGAGATATGGCGATTACCCTAAAAAACGGCAGTCGTCTCGAATTGCGTGCAATTCCCAAGTTTCGGGAAGTCTATGACTACATTAATGAAAGAATTGCTGCGAAAAATCCCGAATTTAGTGGCACTGCCAATAAGTGATGAGAGCAGGGAGTAGGGAGTAGGGAGTAGGGAATAGGGAATAGTGAATGCAAAATTTACTCACATAAAATCCAAAATTCAGAACTTCCCACTTACCAAAAACTACATACCACTCGCCACTCCCCACTCCCTACTCCCCATGTTTGTAGAATGTGCGGCTATCCGTAGCGAAAGATAGTCGCCGATAGATCGTGATTTAGATAAATTAGATTCAGTTTACAGTACCTCAGGTTGAATTCAAAATAATGGATTTTGGTATCGGCTTTCTCTCGAACAACGTGATGCTGCCAATCATAGATTTTTTCTATGGGATTTTTCCTAGCTATGGATTGGCGATCGTTGCTTTGACACTGATAGTCCGCTTTGCGCTCTATCCCCTGAGTGCTGGCTCAATTCGCAACATGCGGAAAATGCGAATTGTACAACCTTTGATGCAAAAGCGGATGGCAGAAATCAAAGAGCGCTATAAGGATGATCCGCAAAAGCAGCAGGAGGAAATGGTTAATGTCCAAAAGGAATTTGGCAACCCTTTGGCAGGCTGTTTTCCATTACTAGTGCAAATGCCAGTCTTGTTAGCGCTGTTTGCCACTTTGCGGGGTTCCCCTTTTGCAAGTGCGAACTACAGCGTTAACCTGCAAATTCTTCCCGCAGAACAAATCGAACAAATTCAACCGCAAGCCTTTGCCACTGCTCCTCAAAATATTTACATTGCAGATGGGGAACACGTTAAAGTAGCTGCCATTATTCCTAGCGGAAATAAATTAGCGGTGGGAGAACAAACCAAGATACAGTATCAGACTGTTGAAGGTAAGCCGTTTCAGGTGCTTTTAGTAGAACACCCAGAAAATAAACTGATTCCTGATTGGAAAATTACCAAGGGTGAAGATAGGATAAAAATTGATGCTCAGGGCAATGTAGAAGCCTTGCAACCAGGAGAAGTTACTATTCAAGGAACAATTCCTGGACTAGCAGCAGAAAAAGGCTTTTTATTCATTGATGCTTTAGGCAGGGTTGGCGCACAAGATGCAGATGGCACAATCCACTGGGATATCGTCGCCATGATCGTCTTCTTTGGAATCAGCCTTTATGTTAGCCAAATGCTTTCCGGGCAAAATTCTAGCGGTGGTAATCCGCAGCAGGATACGGTTAACAAAATCACCCCCGTTATCTTTTCTGGGATGTTTTTGTTCTTTCCCCTACCAGCTGGGGTACTGATGTATATGGTGATTGGTAATATTTTCCAGACTGCACAAACTTATCTTCTCTCCCGCGAACCTCTACCAGAAGAACTGCAAAAAATTGTAGAAACCCAGGAGAAAGAAGCAGCAGTCACAGAACAAAAAGCATTACCGTTTGAACCAAAAAGTCCTAAGAAAAAGGCTACAGGGGGATCATGAGCGACATTCCAATGCAGCGAGGTCAGCAGTGGTTAAAAACCCTGCTGGAACTCACTGGAATAACTGCTGAGATTCAGGGTCATTTAGAAACTGCTCAATCCCAAGACGGCGATTCTCCAGAACCAGATAACTACTGGTTGACTATTGACCAAACCAATTTGACATCAGAACAAATCCAGCTATTAATCGGTGCTGATGGTTCTGTGTTAGATGCGATTCAGTATCTAGCAAATTCGGTTCTAAACCTTAGCCAACCCCCGGAAGAACAAGCCTCTTACACCATTGAGTTAAATGGCTACCGGGTGAAAAGAGAAGCTGAAATTCGCGCATTAGCAGAAGCAGCAGCTGATGAAGTGCGCTTTTCTGGTAGAGAAGTGGAAATCAAATCTCTTAGTTCTGCTGAACGGCGTCAAGTTCATACCTTCTTGAAGGAATTTGGAGATTTAGAAACCTTCAGTCGCGGTAAAGAGCCACATCGTCATCTGGTTGTCTGTCCAGCTTCGTTGGAAGGAGTTAGGAGTTAGCAGTAGAGACGCGATTAATCGCGTCTGTACAGGAGTTTGGAGTTAATTGAAAACTCATAACCATATATAATTTCAAAACTTCTCTTGTTTTTCAGGAATAAAATAAAAATTCAATACCAGTATAATTACTGGTAATCAAGATAAATTTTAGTGAGGATGTCTCACAAATCCTATGGACGCAATTTATATTCCGCAGCTAATTAGAGCATCGGAGCGAACAGAGGAAGTTCAAGTTAAAGAATTCCTGCCTGGTCTAGAAACATTAACACCAGTTCGCGGTCATGTACGCGTGCAACATCATGGGAATTACTTAGAAGTGTCCGGTCAGGCAGAAACAATTATTACTTGTACCTGCAACCGTTGCTTGCAGCAATACAATCGCCGTTTAGGGCTTGATACGAAGGAAATCATCTGGTTAGATGAAACTGCAAATCAGGCAAATGACTTGCCCCTAGAGCGGGAAGTGACTATGGAGGATTTGCTGGAAACTCTACCGCCCGATGGTTATTTTTATCCCAACGAATGGCTGTATGAGCAGATGTGTTTGGCAATACCTCAGCGCCAGTTATGCGATCGCAATTGTCCAGGTATTCCTGTAAGTATTACTGTGGATAGTTCTGATAGTTCCGATAGTCGTGAAACTCCAGTTGATAACCGTTGGGCTTCTCTGGAAGCTTTGAAAAAGCAACTTCCAGGGCAATAATTTAGTAATTCCGTCAGACTTAAGTCTGCGGCTACACGAACTAAGCCTGTGTATACAGGCTTATTGTTTTATATTTTATTAAATACTTCCAATATGAGTTTAATGAGCAATCTTATATTCGTGTAGAACATCTACACTCGACTTTATCCATTTTTTTCGCAACGCGATCGCTTAAGCTGAAACCTTTGTGGGACAGTAGTTTTACTTTTTTAACTTCATCCATAATCTGTGAGATGGAAAAAGTATTTGCCAAAAAGCCAGGGTTTTTGCCGGATAAAGAAAACCGAGTTCTTAATTTTGGATAAAGTCGAGCTACAAACGTGTCTGGAAATTAGTACTGAGGAATATTTTATGATTTTTTTACTTAATCCTCAAGTTATTACAAGTGATGGTGAGTGTGAAGCTTGGTTCTTTGATTCTAAATATGGAGATGCACAAAGATATCCATCTTTTGGTCAAATGATGGAAGAAATATTAAACGATCCAGAATTTTTAGGATAAACGTACCTATTATTTTGACTTTTCAGATCGTATGGAATAACCACGCAAAACCCAACCTCTAACCTACAAGGGGAGAGGTTTTTCAGATACCGTGAAAAGTCAGACCTATTATTCAGGTTGGTTAATTTATTCTTTAATTTTTTCTAAAAATGGACGAAATGAAGAATACGAAGTATAGCCTCTTTTTTTTAACATCCGATTCATTTTAAAACGAGTATAAAATTCTGCTGTTTGGTTTATATGAATTAAAGCGTCAATTATATCTTTATTCCACTCACCAAGATTTGTAAAAGCGTCAACGCATAAGTTGTGAGTATATTCATTGGAACTTTTATAGATTAAATCAATTAGAGTATTAACAACCTCTCTATTACCTTTTGCAATAAATCCTAAACTATAAGCAACATACTGGCGAGTATGTTCTTCTTCAGTTATTTGTGCCAAACTTATTAGAATAGTAATTGCATATTGATTACCAACAGCAATTTTTGCCAAATTCTGAGCTGTTATCCTGCGGGTAGGTACACGAGCAGTGTTAAGTTGCTCAATCAAAGTTTGGATAACATCATTATTATCAGTACCAATTTCGCTCAAACTTTGAATTACTGTCCAGCGTGTTGGTTCATCAATTGTGGTGCGTACTACATGAATCAAGGCAGCTATGACATCCGGGTTATTAGCACCAAGAAACCCCAAATGTTTAGCAGTCTGTTTAAGAACAGCGTTATCTTGACTTGTGCGTAGTTGCTGAACGAGAAAATCAATATTGTATTGTTCTTGCTGGTTACTCATTAGCTTTCTGAACCAAGAAAGTTGTACATTGCGTTCAAGATAAACTAACCAATAACAGCTATATATGAACTTCCGTGAAGAGTTTAAACTGCTGCTACGCGCCCGCTACCCCTTGATTTATATTCCCACATACGAAGAGGAGCGGGTAGAAGCAGCTATCCGAGAAGAAGCCACTAACCAGGGTAATCGCCCAGTGTATACTTGGGATTTTGTCGATGGCTACCAGGGAAACCCCAATGATGTGGGGTTTGGGCGGCGTAACCCGTTGCAAGCTTTAGAATTTATCGAAAAATTACCAGCTTCCGCACCTGCGGTATTGATCCTACGAGATTATCATCGCTTTTTAGATGATGTTGCGATCGCTCGCAAACTCCGCAATCTGTCCAGACTCCTCAAGTCGCAACCAAAAAATATTGTCCTACTGTCGCCACGCATCGCCATCCCTGACGATTTAACGGAAGTGCTGACAGTCGTTGAATTTCCCTTACCTGCCGCTTTAGAAATTAAAACTGAGGTGGAACGCTTGCTACAAAGTACTGGTAACTCCCTTTCTGGAAAAGTTTTAGATGATTTGGTGCGCTCTTGTCAAGGACTTTCGATGGAACGGATTCGCCGGGTTTTGGCAAAAGCGATCGCTACCCACGGAGAATTACAGCCAGAAGACGTGGATCTGGTTTTGGAAGAAAAGCGCCAAACTATCCGTCAAACCCAAATCCTGGACTTCTACCCCGCCACTGAACAAATTTCTGATATTGGCGGACTGGATAACTTGAAAGACTGGCTGATTCGTCGGGGAGGTTCATTTACTGATAAGGCGCGACAGTACGGATTACCGCACCCCCGTGGTTTAATGTTGGTGGGTATTCAGGGGACTGGTAAATCGTTAACGGCAAAAGCGATCGCTCATCACTGGCATTTACCCCTGCTACGTCTGGATGTGGGCAGGTTATTTGGTGGTTTGGTAGGTGAATCAGAATCTCGGACTCGCCAAATGATCCAAGTAGCTGAAGCCCTAGCGCCCTGTATTTTGTGGATTGATGAAATAGATAAAGCCTTTGCCGGACTTGGTAGCAAAGGTGATGCAGGAACAGCCAGCCGTGTGTTTGGTACTTTTATTAACTGGCTAGCCGAAAAAACCTCACCCGTCTTTGTCGTTGCCACCGCCAACGACATCCAAGCTTTACCGCCGGAAATGCTCCGTAAGGGGCGATTTGATGAAATTTTCTTTGTGGGTTTGCCCACCCAAGAAGAGAGAAAAGCAATTTATGATGTTCATTTATCCCGATTGCGCCTCCATAACTTAAAAAGTTATGACATTGAAAGGTTAGCTTATGAAACACCCGATTTTTCTGGGGCCGAGATTGAGCAAACTTTAATTGAAGCGATGCATATTGGATTTAGCCAAAACCGCGACTTTGCTACCGACGACATTTTAGAAGCAGCTAGTCAAATCATCCCCTTGGCACGAACTGCCGTAGAGCAAATTCAGCAACTCCAAGAATGGGCTGCTGCTGGGAGAGCGCGTTTAGCATCGAAACACAGTCCTTTGAGCGAACGCCTCCGGCGGACTACGTGAACCAAAAAAAATGTAGAGATGTAGCACTCCTACGTCTCTACAAAGGTTTTGACACTTGTTCATTATCTTGAAGATCAAAACGTTCAACTTTAATCAGTGACATCGAACGTGTCGCCGCTTTACGGAAATGCAGATTTTTCCACAGGCTAACCCGTACCCGTTTTAGTTTCGGATCATCTACCTCGAAGACAGATGTTGCTTGCCGAATTAATGAAGCTTGCACATTGGCGGTGAAAGACGTGTTTGGCAGCAATGGTGTCAGAGGTGTGTTAGTGCTAAGTAGCGTCTAAGTATGTACCAAAATTATATTTAAAGTTATTTTCTAGTATTTATGTCTCAATCAGATCCGTCTTTAACACAGAACACTTTCAACATTTCAGGCAGTTCGATTACAAATCTAACTGGCTCTGGTTCCATTCATTACAACGAAGCAATTCTCAAACTAGAGAATCAAAATTCTCAAGCTCATGCTCACCAACTAGCCACTGAATCAGATTCAACTAAAGCGGCGGTGGTCAGAACCATCTTATTTTTAGCTGCTAATCCTCAAGGTACATCCCAACTTCGCTTACAGGAAGAGGCACGAGATATTGAGGATGGATTGCATAGAGCAAAACGTCGTGAGCAATTTCAACTACAGCAGAGATGGGCTGTACGTACCAGAGATATTCAACGAGCGATGCTAGATTTTAAACCCCAAATTGTCCATTTCTCTGGACATGGGGGAGGAGAAGAAGGTTTGGTACTAGAGGATCAAAATGGAAACATTAAGTTTGTAGACACAGAGGCGTTGGCAGGATTATTTGAATTGTTTTGTGAAAAGATGGAATGCGTGATTCTCAACGCTTGTTATAGTGAAGTTCAAGCAGAAGCGATCGCTCGTCACATCCCTTACGTAATTGGTATGAATCAAGCGATCGGCGATCGAGCCGCTATTGAGTTTGCGGTAGGATTTTATGATGCTTTAGGTGCAGGAGAGTCTGTTGAGTTTGCTTACAAGTTTGGTTGTAGCAGTATCCGCATGGCTGGAATACCCGAACATTTAACACCCGTGCTGAAGAAGAAGTGATTAGTAGGTTTGCGTATTTGCGTTTCTATCAAAACTTAATCTAGCTGGGGAACCCAGGTTGGGTCTACTGCACAGGATATATACTCGTTGTCACTTCCGTTTTCTTTAACAGGTACAAGATTTCGTACACTCTTAATGTCACCTTCATCCAGTCGCCAGTAACCAATTAGCCCATTTTTAATTTCTTCATCAACCTTCACCCGCCGAAACAGATTTGTTTTAATTTGATCTTGAGTACGAGCTACTTTCCAAAGTCGAACATCAGTTATAGAGATGTTGAATAAATTAGAATTATCTTTAGTAGAAGACGTTTTCCCACTACCAATATGTAAAGTTTCATCAGGTTTGCCAATTGGTGCTGTGAAAATACCCCAAGTTTTATGCTGCCCTCCAGCCAACATACTCTTATAATCTCCTGTGATAACTACACAATTTTGTCGTTTTCCATCTATATATATTTCTATTTCTTGTCCTCCCTGTGAGTTATCATCATCTCTTAATTTGCCCCACGTAAATGCAATATGATGCCAAGATTTATCATTAGGGGCAAGCTCTTGAGTCTCAACGCATGAATAAGGTTTAGAATTGTCATTATTGCCTAACTCTACCCGGATTCTTCCATTAAGCCATGAAAGAGAATAACCATTTTCATGTCTTTTATCATCAATTTTTCTACAGCCTCGACTCACAATTAACGCATTTCCATAAAAATGTTTAATCCATGCTTCAACTGTAATTCCATCAGTAATATCTAAACCTGAATCATTGCCACAATCAACACGGTTATCTTCACAATTGAAATTTAATGCAGAAGGCAAAGGTGGAGTAGGAAAGTTAGATTGACGTAACCATGTTGCGCCTCTAACTTCACTCTTATCTTTTTTGGATACTAGGTTACATACTTGATTGCCTTCACCTTCTTCAAATCTCCAATAACCAATCAATCCTTCTTCTTGCTGACTGCTTAAACGCCGCAATCTATCTTGTTTAATATTTTTTTCCTCACGAACTATATTCCACAAACGTACTTCAGCAATAGCTCCTTTGAAAAAACTCCCCAAGTTGCCTTCAGGCGGAAAAGACGGAATGGCAAAATTTTTATTAGAGTAAGCACCAATGAAAAGAGGACTACATTGAGTGAGATCAACATTTTTCTGAGCAGATATACTTTTTGTAAGTTGTGATGATTTTTCTGAAGACCAAGCTGAGCATAATTGGAGATTGGAATCTTTGCCATTAATATATATTTTTAATTCTTGACCTATATTGCAAGTTATAGCAATATGATTAAATTGGTCAAACTGAACCTTTTCATTTGTCATGTATTCATAGGATTGAATTTGAGCGATCATTTTTTGAGTTAACGGACCAGCAACACCATCCGGCTTGAGTCCATAATATTTTTGAAACTGTTTAACAGCTTCTCTCGTTTTTTGATCGAAATAACCATTTGAATCACCTTGATAGTAATCCAAGCTTTTTAAAATATTTTGAAGTGCTTTTACTATTTCTCCTCTACTTGGATTTTCAAGTGCAGGTATTTTAAATCTATTATCGTCACTAGATTTTTCTATCTTCTCATAATCCAGTTCATACAATCCAAAAAAAGTAATTTTTGAATTTAAAGCATCTAATATTCTCGGAGCTATTTTATGTATATCACTACTTTTATCAAAAGAAATAGTCTGTTCTTGCTTATCTTGGTTTTCATTAAAATCAGATACAAATTCTTCTAATGCTTGCTTAGTAGCATCATCATATTCGCCACTGGGTTCATACCTATAGTAAGCATGATTAGGATTCTTACTAATATACAGGCTCTTCAGAATACTTTGCAGATTACAGATAACTTCTTTCTGCTTATCTTTTTCTTCAGGTATCTCAAGAGGTAGAGTAGGAAGCATATACATTTTTCGGGAAAAAACGATTTTACCTTTTGTTGTTAGATAAATTCGTATACTGTCATAACCAAGCGTTGCAATCCCATCAACAGATGAACCTTGAAAAAATTTGCTGAATATTGTACTTTCTACTTCATTAGAATAGGGGCATATTAAAGCTTCAATGCTAAATTCATCAATAGGTTTTTCTTGTTGCCAATCTCTTAAAAGTATGTAATCATTCAATCCATCTAATTCAAGCGCAGATGGTAAGGGTGGGTAGTTAAGCTGCTCAGAAGTGATTACAAAATCTTGGATAAAGCTTCTCAGCTTAGGATTGCTCAGACTTTTTTTCTTTAAATCTTCAACAATTCGACAAATTCGGATGCCTTGTTCAGCAATTATCTGAGTTTTTTGAGGAGTAGGACTTGTTATAATTTCCTCTTGATTAAGATTATTAGGTATAGCTGCATGATTTAGTGCAACTAATTCTAATTTAGTATTCAAAACTGGACTTCCAGAAGAACCGTAATCAGAATCAGCTTCATATCTCAAAAAATATTTCTTTAAACCATTAACCTGATTATTATATAAAATAATCTGTTTGCGTCTACCTTTCGGATGTTGAATAATAATGACTGGTTCTCCAGCTATATTTGGATTTTCATAAGTCCAGCCTAAAGATGTTAAGTCTTGTTCATTAAAGCCATTGTTTATTAGAAGATTTACACCATTCCTATCTAAAGCTGGAGTTATATTATTATTATCTTCATTTAAAGTAATCCACCCAAACTGGTATCCAGTTTGTTTACCTGATGAGTAATCCTTTAGTTGGATTATTACATAATCCATTCTGAATTCATCATTGTAAACAAATAATTCTTGTGGGGCCAGTTCATATTCTATAATAGATTGTGAAATATCTGATGGTTCATCAGTGTAGTTAAACTGTGCTATACACTGACAAGCAACTTCTGGAGATGGAATTACGTGGAAGTTTGTCATTAAATGAGTACCTCCCACTAGAAAACCAGTTCCAATTGGTAAAGGATTTAGCTTTGCAAGCTGACTAACAGTAATATTTTTTAAAACTTCTAATGGTCTTACCTCTGAATTCCTAAAAATCTCCTCAGCTAATGATTGAGAAATTGAGAATATTTCTTTAACTTTATCTTGGGTATCAAAATTATTGCTATTTAGACTGAGAGCATATTCAACAATTTTGATAAAATCTTCATGCGAAAAATTTCTAACTATTCGACAAACAGACAGACTTATTTGGTTTGCTCTTGATAAAAAAGATGAAGGTAAAAAATTTGGAATTCCTATTACAGAAGTAACTAGAGCATTCTGTTGTGAATACTTAGCATATTCAACACGCTTTTTAAAAGTCTCTAGAATTTTATCCAGTTCCTCCTCTTCAGGATGAAGCAAATCTTTACGTGTCAACCAAATTGTGTCTGGTTCTTGCGTAGAAAAATTTGATGTCTTTATAGTTCCGAACCAGTTGTTTAAAATCCAAAATGAAGAATCTATAGTTATTTGACTGGTATGACTATCCTTAGCTTCCATATAATTTTTAATTTTTATTAATAAAAATTAACTTTAATCAACTGCCATTTTATGAATATACAATGTAGTCTTATTTTTAAGAGTATAAAGACTACTGTTTAATTTTATGTATGATCAAGCAACAAATGTTAGAAGTAAGCGTTTTAGCCAAAAATCTTTACAATCGAATTTAAATAATATTGTTGCTGGACAAAGTTTAATTAATTTCAGTAAAGCAATTATAATAACTATTTTATTATTTTTAATAGCAGGTTTTTTAGCAGGTTTTTTAGGTGCGCTTGCCAGTTTGCAAATAGGTATAGGAACGGATGGTAAATTACAATATCTATTAATGATATTAGTTGTATCTATTGTTTTGATAAATGCAATTTACCAAAGTTTGAATAGAATTACCTTGATAGGAATATTATCTATCATACTAGCGGTAGTAGTTCCAGTGCTAATGTACTACTTCTTCTACTATTTAGGTATTTTGCAAAATCCAAAATTATTCTCGCCTAATTTATTCTTGCCAGAAGCTTTATTTATAATTTTGTTTGGCTTATTAATTAGCATTATAAGTTTTTTAGTGTTCTGCTTTGCTCTTGCTTGCAGCGATATTTTAATTAATTGGTTTCAATCGTTAAAAATATTTGGAATTTTGATTATGATTATAATTGCAAGCGTGCTAGGTTCTCTCATAGAGATATCTTTAGAGCTTCAGTACACAAAATTTCAGGAAAATTTGTCATACTTTAATTTACAAATAGCAATTATTTCAGGAGGAATTGCATTTGGATCTTACATAGCAGGAAGTGCATGGTTAAGCAACCGCTTTAGGAATATACCTTTAAATCGCCAGAATTTATTAAGCGTATGGGCACTAGCTTTTGGTTCATGGGGTGGTACATCTTTCTACAATCTAGACCTTAGTAGAGTTAACTTTAGAAATGCTAAATTAGCTAACACTGACTTACGGGCAAGAAAACTTTACCGCACTTGCTTTCAACATGTAACTGGACTCGAAAGATCAAGAGTCGATAGTCGCTATATGGATTTAGAAATACCCAAGGTACAAAAACTTTTGACTCAGGGGTATTCTGAAGATCCAGACTTTGGTGGCTTGAATTTGCGAGGTGCTTATCTGCAAGGTGCAGACTTGCGCCGCATGAATTTCATTGACACAAATCTTACTGGTGCAGATTTGCGAAGTGCAGACATGCGTGGTAGTATCCTAGCAAATACTCAAGTTATCGACGTTGACTTTACAGATGCTAACTTAACCGGAATCTGTATTCTAAATTGGAACGTTAATAGCCAAACGTGCTTTACAAATGTCGAGTGTGACTACATCTACCGCAGATTAGATGATAAAGGAGAACCAAGCGATCGCTTTCCAGCAGATCGCAATTTTAATCCCAGAGAATTTGAATCTCTTTATCAAGAAGTTGGTAATGTCGTTGAATTAGTGTTTAGAGAAGGAGTTAATTGGCGTGCTTTTGCATTCACCATGCAAAAACTCCAGTTAGAAGACGAAGGTTTAGGGCTAGAAATCAAAGGAGTTGAGAAACGAGGGGATCTTTGGGTTGTCAAGGTAACTCATAACGAAAATGTTTCCACCCACGAGGTTGAGACACGCCTCAATAGTGCCTATGAACAGTTACAGCAACTGCTGGCGACTAAAGAACAGCAAATTAATAGGTTACTAGGAATTGTCGAAAACCAAACAGAGGCATTTAGGGAAATTAGTAACCGTTTTGGGAATAATTTCTGGATTACTGGCAGTAGCATTACTAACTTAGCTGGTTCTGGACAAATTGAGTATGATGAAGCGGCGGCTCAAGTACGCAATATTGTTGCTAGTAGTGCTGATTCTGGACAAGCCACAGCGATATTGCAGAATTTTTTAGCAAAACTTCAACGTCAGAGTGTTGCAGCCACAGAGGAAACGCAAGCAGAGTTGATGCAGCAGATGATTTTAGCCGAAGCAGAAAAAGATTTAGTTTTGAAGCAATTTTTGATCCAACAGGAACAGCAAATTATAGCTGCTTTTCCACAAGGTATATT
The DNA here is from genome assembly GCF_034531255.1 of Nostoc sp. ChiQUE01b. Lineage (NCBI taxonomy): Bacteria > Bacillati > Cyanobacteriota > Cyanophyceae > Nostocales > Nostocaceae > Nostoc > Nostoc sp. ChiQUE01b. The sequence goes on from NZ_JAVRBM010000004.1 coordinate 153,726, forward strand.
GGCAACAGCTATTCAAAATGCGATCGCGCAACTCAGGTAGGGCTGAAATCTCAACCCAGGCAATCGCGCTTTGTTTGGCATGTGCCTTTATGCTGCCTGCCGAATCAACGAAGCCTGCACTTTGGCGCTTCTAGATGTGTTTGGCAGCAACGGTGTCAAAGGGGTGTTAGTGTTACGTAGCATCAACACCAAAGGCAAGCGGGACACCAGGGAAATTTGAGTGCATCCGAAGCTCAGGCAGTATTTATACCTTGCGTAAGTCCTAATACAAATGACTAATGACCAATGACCAATGACAACTCTCACGATTAAATATACAAATTAAATGCGTAACAGCTTATTTTCACCAGATGTCTATTCAGCATAGCTACAATAATGAGTTAGTCAAAAGTCAATAGTTAATGATGAATTATTATAGACAATTGATTCTTATAATGATGGGTTACTTGCTTCTCTACTTGTAATCCGTGAGAGCCAGTTCAACATCACTCCCTTCAATGCGGGGGAAAATACGCAGATGATTGGCTCACCTTCGCTCTTGACTCTTGATAATCAGGTTTTAATTATGTTGTCTGGCTTAACAAAGTTTATACTGGGGTTTTTCTTAGCGATCGCTGTGCTAATAGGTGGCGGTGCTGCAATTGCACTCTATTTTATGAATCGCACCGGCATACCTCCCGCCAAACCCGTTTTTTCCAATGATAGTCCTTCGGTGAAAGCCCAAGCTCCTAAAAGAACTGAGCCTGGAGGAGGTAAATCTGCCCTTACACCTGGGACATCTACTCAATCGTCTCCAAGCTCAACCTCTACTCCGACAGAATCACCAAAGGCTACCCCATCATCAAAACCATTACCAGCGGGAGCTTACCGAGGACGTGTTAGTTGGGCTGAAGGCTTGAGTTTGCGATCGCAACCAAATCAAGAAGCTGAAAAGATTGGTGGGGTTGGTTTTAATCAAAAAATTATTATTTTGTCAGAAAGCGAGGATAAAGCTTGGCAAAAGATCCGTTTGGAAGGTAGCGAACAAGAAGGTTGGGTGAAAGCAGGTAATACTGAAAAAGTTGATGAGCAATAGGTATGGGGCATTGGGCGTTAGGAGTGCTGAGTTAAGAGTTAAGAGTTAAGAGTTAGGAGTTTTGTTTATCTCCTTGTCCCCTTGTCCCCTCATCTCCCTCATCCCCCTCATCTCCCTCATCCCCCTCATCTCCCTCATCCCCCTCATCCCCCTCATCCCCCTCATCCCCCTCATCCCCCCACTCTCTGCTCCCTACTCCCTACTCCCCAGAACACTTACTTGTAAAGAATCATACGAAAAGTAATTATTACACATAGTAAGTGGTATAGTTTTTTATAGCCGTTAACTCGAAAAAAGCAAGTGAAAACAGGGGTAGCTAGCCATTTAATCAAGCTTGCCTCAGTCTACGAGGCATCCGAAAGCATCAAGGTTGTTCCTATCGTAGTTAATTTTAAATTTTTAAATTGGAAAAAGTTATCGACTGGTGCTGCAATGCGTCTTTTGTCTGTGGCTCTGATTACGGGGCTTCTGAGTATTGCTGGACAAGCTTTAGCACTTCAGAAAATAGGAAGTAATGGGCCTGGAGTTAGCAGTACCCAGAGATGTTTAAAAAAGTTAGGCTATTTTAACGGCCCGGTGACAGGTAAGTTTGCTAGCTTGACTCAAAATGCTACGATCAAATTCCAGCAAGCAAATAGAATATCGGCTGATGGAGTTGTGGGTATTAGTACTCAACGAGCCTTGCAACGAGCCTGTCAAAGTAGAAGTTCTAATAGAAATATCGGTGGTGGATCGCGTTCGCCAGTTGGTCAATATCCTACTCTTTCTCAAGGCAAAACTGGTGCAGCCGTCACAAGATTACAACAGCGTCTACGGCAGTTAGGCTACTTTAATACTAATCCGACTGGGAATTTTGGACGAATTACTAAAGATGCTGTAATTGCATTCCAGCGAAGTTATCGCATAACTGCTAACGGGATTGTGAATCGACAAACTTGGAACGCACTAATGGGTTCCTCTCCGACTCCAGGAAGATCGAGTCTTTCCACTCAACAAGTCAGAGAACTCCAAGTGCGTTTGCGGCAGTTAGGTTATTTAAATGCTGATGCTACTGGGAATGTTGGCCCAATGACTAGAGAAGCTGTAATTGCATTCCAGCGAAATAATGGACTACCTGTTGATGGCATTGCTAATGCCCAAGTTTTAGACTCAGTGCGTAGAGTCTCCACAGGTGGTATTCAACAATCAGGTAGAAATTATCTAACTGTAGGCGATCGCGGAGAAAATGTCAGATTAGTTCAACAGCGTTTGGCGCAGTTGGGTTTCTCTAATACCAATCCTGATGGACTTTTCAACGATTACACCAGACAATCTGTGATTGCATTCCAGCAATATTCTCGAATTAATTCTACTGGAAATGTAGATTGGCAAACTTGGGAAGCATTAGGGTTGAATGGTTCAACTGAAGGCAATTATACTCCAAATAATGATTATGTATTAGCTAACACTAATCCCTATGCATTACCTCCTGCCAATGACTATGTAGTACCTGTTACCAATGGCAATACATTAGTTGCTAATAATCCTTACAGAGTAATAATTCCCATTTCCAGTAATGATACTCTAAGTAAAGTGCAACAATATATACCCAATGCTATCGCGGAGCAATCCAATCTAGGGGATTATATAAATGCTGGAGCATTTAGCGATCGCGCCCAAGCAGAAACGCTAACGAAAAAGCTCCGCTCATTAGGTCTGGATGCACGGGTAAAATACAATTGAAGAAGAAGTCAGAAATCAGAATTCAGAATTCAGAATCACCTAGTTATGATGTTGACTACGGGCTACGCCTACTGCTCTCAATAATTTCCCGTTGTTTAGTACCCAGAACTATGGAAGCCTCAACATAGCTCGGAGCAGAAAGTAGGCAATCATCGCTTTCGTCAATTAGTTGAATAAATATCAATTCTTCAGGTTCAGCATAAATAATTGCGAGGATAACTGAAGTATCAATAACCATTACTCTGGTATTCCAAACTCGTTATAGCCAATAATTTCATCGGGTGTTCTGCTATCTATCAAGAGTTGGTAAATTTATAATTTTATGACAGATACTGCGAACAACATTAATATCAATCTTTTTCGCTTTTATATTTTGGAAGGAAATAGGATGAAGTTGATACAATAGGTTTCCTTTTATTTCCATACCTGCAAGACTTGGAGGCATTTTTAGGTAGAGAAAACCATTCTTATCTACACGGGCATCAACGTTGATTTCCTGCATTGTCTTATGCTCTAAATTGAATTACCTTATTTATTTTAGTCTTTCGCCTGTAGCTACATAATGTCAGTAAATCGCAAATATACGTGATTTATCGTGTTAAACAATACTAATGACTAATGACTAAGACGGCGAGCGGCAATCGTTGCCATCTCTAGAAGAAATGGGCTTTCTCGCCGTCTTTGCGTAATTTCAGAAATCAAATCGGATGGCTATAAGTAAAATTTATAGCAATTTGCCGCACCAACAGTTATTTCACCTCAGTTAACCGAACAGTTACGTATTAATACGTAATATTATTTGTTGTCATTTTAAAATAACTATGTTTAAATTGAATCGCCTTTAAAGTACCTTTACATAAATACATCATGTGCACATCACTTTCTATTTTAGATGCGCTAGGTAGCACCTATATAGGTCGGACACTGGAATTCGCCGGAGCCTTTCCTTGGCAACTGAGTTACTTTCCCAAAGGATTAAAGTTTACTTCAGCCATTACCAATAACGAAAATGGGATTTCTTACCAAACAAGTCAAACATTTATTGGCATTACTTTAACGACAGATACCTCTGCTAATTAATCTAACTATCAAGATTTAAAAGTTATTCATGGTTTGAATGAAGCGGGCTTAAACTTCGGTGCAAATGCTTTTCCTTTGACTCAAGGACTAACCATAGAAGAAGATAAAATCCCAACATCCTTGGCATCTTAATAATTTAGTCAATTATCTTCCCTTAAGTATCCCTAATTCAAGGACTTTAAAACAATGCTAACTGTCATAACCCCTGTGAGTGCTCAGGTTATTGAAGGAGAGGTATTAAGTGACGTTGTACAAGTTTATTCAGACTCACCAGAACCTATTACTATTGAGCTGATTTCTGATGATTTTACCACAGACCCAAATCCTTTGATTGCTTCGGCTCTTGAACCGGATACTCCAATTTTTGTCTCAATCACTTCCAAGGATGATTTTGTTGCTCAAGGCGATCGCAACGACCTCATAGTTCAGTTTAAAATATCATCAAGCACTGAGATTTATGTGGTGGGTGTTGAAGTTACTATCAAAGACAATGATACGGCAGGAGTAACAATCACTGAAACCCTTGGTAACACGGCTGTCACCGAAGGGGGAGCCACCGATAGTTATTCTGTGGTGTTAACGTCCCAACCCACCGCTAATGTAACGGTGAACCTGAACGGGGAAGAGCAACTCAGCTTCAACACCACCACTCTGACCTTTACTCCCCAGAACTGGAATGTGGCGCAAGCAGTGACTGTAACCGCAGTCGATGATGGTCTTATAGAAGGAAATCATACTCAAACCATTAGTCATACGGCTACGAGTGCTGATGCTAGCTATGGTGGGATTAGCATTAGTTCTGTCAATGTGAATATTACCGATAATGACAAGAACTATGCTCCCAGCTTTACAGCAGGGATAAATCAAACAGCTGCGGAGGACAGTGGCGCACAAACTGTTGCTAATTGGGCAACCAACATTTCTCCAGGTTCGGCTGATGAAGCCAGCCAGACTGTGAACTTCCAAATAACTAATGATCGAAATGAGTTGTTTAGCGTTCAGCCTGCTATCGATGCTTCTGGCAACCTGACCTATACTCCTGCGGCAAATGCCAACGGTTCAGCCGTTGTGACAGCAATTCTGCAAGATGATGGAGGAACAGTCGATGGAGGGGTGGATACTTCTGCCGCCCAGACCTTCACTATTACGATTAATCCCGTAAACGACACCGCTACTATCAGTGGTATCGCCACAGGTGCTATTACCGAAGACTTGAATGTTGTTAATGGCAACCTCAGTGCCACGGACAACCTCAGCGTCAACGATATAGATACCGACGAGAACAAATTCAACACCACCGTTACCTCAGCCAGCGATAACCTGGGTAGCCTCTCTATCACCGAAGCCGGAGTCTGGAACTACAGCGTTGCCAACAGTGCAGTGCAATTTCTGGGTGCAGGTATTACCAAAACCGAAGTTTTCGGCGTGAAATCTCTTGACAGTACAGCTTTTCAAGATATTGCCATTATCATCAACGGTAGCAACGATGCACCCACAGATTTGTTTTTAAGCAAGTCAGATATTGATGAAGACAGTGCAGCACTTAGTACTATTGGTTTATTCTCCACCATTGACACTGATGTTAATGATAGCTCTACCTACAGTTTAGTGGATGGAGATGGCGCTAATGATAATGATGCCTTCATGATTGATGGCAATCAACTCAAAATTAAAGCTTCCCCAAACTTTGAAACCAAACAGAGTTACAAAATTCGGGTAAAAACAACTGACCCTGGTGGACTATCTTACCAAAAGGCATTGGCGATCGCTGTCAATGACCTCGACATCCCCAACAGACTGACCACAAACGATGATGATATCTTTAATATTACAGGTAATGATACCAAAGCTACACTCCAAGTCACTCTTTTAGGACGCAATTCTAATCTAGGCAATGAATTGGGAGTATTTATTGTTGATGATGCTACAGGCACAATTAATGGTATTGCCCCTGGTGCAGACGGTTACGCTCAAGCTGCTTTAGAACGCGCTCAAGTAATTTTCTTTGCTATTACCAATGTTCCTAATGGGTTTAATACTAGCAATTTAACACGGTCAGTGGAACTAGATTCCGGCGCTAATTTGAGATTTTATTTAGTTAAAAATAACAGTACAACAGATGCCATTCTTGCCGGAATTAACCCGATTACAGATGTATCGTTTACCAGCACCACAACCCTAAAAGTCAGCAATTTGGGCAATGACGAGTTTCGTATAGCTTGGGAAGATGGTACTGGTAATAGCACTAATGATTTTCAAGATTTGGTGGTGAAAATTAAAAGTAGCAATCAAAGTGTACCTCTAGGTGCAAAATTGCAAGGTAACTCACAAGCAGAAATAATCGATTTAAAGGGTGTAATGACACCAGTAACAGCTAATTTTAGTGTCTACCGAGAAGCTGCTTTTAATAACTTTGTGGGATTTTATCAGATTGCTGATGAAAATGGTGGAATTGATACCAATGGTGATAGCAAAGCAGATATTTTTCCTGGACAGTCTGGTTATACTCAAGCGGCTGTACGTGGACGTGTGGCAGGTATTGATTTAACAGTTATTAACCAAAGTACAGCTACTTATACTGGTAGTTTTGTAGCTGATGGCATCTTTGCACCATTTCTGATTGTTAATGGGAAACCTGATGCTATTTTAGATAATAATTCCAATGCTCCGGCAGTTTATTTCCCCTTTATAGGAGCTAACTCCGACAAACACGATCACATTCGCTTGCTGGGTGATAATATCTTTGGTTTTGAAGATTTACTTGCTGGTGGCGATCGTGATTTCAACGATATCATTGTGCAATTTAATCCGATCTAGATGGAGATTCCTGGGTGATTAATTACCTATTGGGATAAAGTGCCGCAGCTACGCCCGTCGTAGACATCGCTCTGAAAAGAAAAACATCAGGTGCGATCGCTCCTAACAATGCTGCACCTCAAGCATTTTTATCAGAAGAATTCAGAACTCAGGAGTCATAATGAGCGTATGAATTCTGTACGAGTGGGTGATAGCGTAGCGGTAGCGAGTCTGCAAGTGTCTGAATATTGGTTAAAACCGAATGGAATGGTGGGTGAGACTAGTATTAAATATTCTCGCCTTAAAACTCTATCCCTTTATGGGTAGAGTATTCACCAATTCTGAATTCTGTATTCTGACTCTTTTTTTATTTTTCCATCTGCAAGATGTGAGAATACTTGAGAGTGAATTGTTAAATTGACAAGCTCAACTGTGAACCTTCTTGAGTTTTATTTACTTCAATCCTGGCTTGGAAAGCTTCTTTGAGGTGAGGCATGTGGGTAACGGTGAGGATGCAGGCGAAATCGGAGGCGATCGCATTAATCGCGGCAATCAAGCGATCGCATCCTTCAGCATCCTGTGTACCAAAACCTTCATCTACAATCAACAATTGCAACGCTGCCCCCGCCCGTTGCGCTAATAATTTTGCCAAAGCCAAACGGATGGCAAAGTTAATTCTAAAAGCTTCTCCACCTGAGTAAGTTTCATAAGCTCGTGTTCCTCTAGAATCAGCGATTAAAATATCTAAGGTGTCTATCAGCTTGGCATTTTTCTTGGTTGATTTAGCACTGCGCCCAGCTTTTTGAGTAATAAATTGTACATGAAACTGATTTCCACTCAACCGCGAAAGTAGTTGATTTGTTTCGGCTTCCAGTTGCGGCAACACATTCTCAATCATCAGTGTTTGGATACCATTTTTACCAAATGCTTGCGCTAATTCCTGATAAACACGATATTCCTGCTTGCAAGATCGTAGTTGCTGCTGCTGTTGTTCATACTGAATTTGCAGTGTTTCTAGTTGATGCGCCAGTTGTTCTAAACGCCCCAACTTAGCTATCTGCTCATCAAGTTGCCGTCTGCGGATTGCTAGCTGCTGCTCTAAAGCTTGAATTTGGGCAGATGGATTAGCTGTAGCTTGTAGTTGCTGAATAATACTTTCGATTTGGCTGCCGAGTTTTTGGCGCTCCGTTACTCTGGTGCTTCTGGAGTCCCCTAACTCTTGCAATCTCGTCTGGAGTTGCGGATACTGTTGTTGGGCTGACAGCAGTTGTTGATAGCGCAAATGCCAAGATTGAGCTTTCTTTGCAGCCATCCGCAGATTGTTGTGCTGCTCGGAACTGTAGCCAATTTCAGTAATGTGACGCTCAAGGGCCGCGATTTGTTTAGCACATTCAGAATCAATCCGATCCTGCTGGATTTTGGCTTGTAATTGAGCAATTTGGGATTGAAGTTCTGGTTTTCGGGCTAATAGTTGCGCTTGTCGTTTAGTTGCATCTTTAATTTGCCCTTGTTTAATTTCTGCCCATCGCCACCGTTCAACTTCGCTCCGGGCGAGGGCGTGGTCTTGTTCATTATAATTAACTTGTTGCAGATATTGGTCTAGCTGCTGGAGTTCGGCTTGTTTATCGGGAGCGTAATCACCAGCTTGGAGCGATCGCTCTAAATGCTGTTTTTCAGCAGCAATTTGTTGTAACTGTTGTTGGACATCAGTTGTCGCTTCCAACTGTGCTGCTAACTGTCCCCGCTGTTCGCGTAAACCATCATAGCCGGCCAATTGTTGGGATATATCGCGATATTCCTGCCGGAGTGTCTGAATTTCTTTGTCAGACACAGCCAATTGTTCCCGCACTACCCAAAACTGCCCTTGAGTATCCTCTAACTCACTTTGGGTTTTTTCCACTACCCGACTCCAGTGATGTTCGTCTAAAGGACGCTCACATAACGGACAAAGTGCTTCAGGATTTTGCAGCATTTGCAATTTTTGCTCTAATTCTCCCAGCAGTTTTTCATAATCCCGTTGATGAGCTTGTAGACGTTCGATAAAATGCCGCCTTTCTTGCCCTTTTTCTTGCACTCGTTGCAGATAAACCCGCTTTTTCTCCAGTTCCTCGATCTGGATTGCCACATCCATCACCGCTTGTTGCAGTTGCGGTTGACGGCGGTGCTGGTGTTGCAATTGGTTCTCAGTGCTTTGCAGTTGTTCGAGTCGCGCTACTAAACCAGCATGAGTGCGATCGAGTTGGCTTTGTAAAGTTGCTCGTTGTTGCAACAAGGGAGTCACTTGCATTTGCAATTCATCTAAACGAGTAACATGATGGCGGGCTGCGGCTAGTTGTGATAAAGCAGCTTCGACTTCACCTGATTTAGTTAAAGTTTGTTGAATATCTCGCTCTTGTTGCTGCAAAGCTTCTAGCTGCGCTTGGGCTTGTTGCAGTTGCCGTTCGATTTCGTGAATTTCTTTGGTAAGCTGTTGTTGCTTTTGTTGGCGAGTCTGCCCAGCGCGGGTGTACTCTTCAAATTTGACAGCAAAAGCTTCTTCTTGAGATTGTAGACTTTGATATTGGGCGTATCCAGCTTTAATTTCAGCTTCTTGGTATAATATTTTTTCTAAATCTGCTAGCTGAGAGCCAATAGCTGATTGTTCTTGTTGGAGGCGATCGCAATCTTGGGTAAGATTTTGGTATTGCTGCTTTATAAAATTGAGTTGTTGTTCCCAATTTTGGCGCTGGTGCTGGATAACTTGCAAATTTTGTAATTTAATATTATCAAAAGCTTGTACCTGTTGCAGTTGGTTGAGTTCGGCTTCTAACTCTACTCTTTGCGCTTGGGTGATCTCGCGTTGTTGCAGCTGAATTTTTATCGACTCCAAAGAACGCTCTAACTCTACTGCCTGGGCTTTGAATTGACGAGAAGATTCCTTTGCCCGTTCTTCCAAGTCATCATACTGATTGAGTTTCAACAACTCCGCTAAAATTTCTTTGCGTTCTGTGGGACGCTTGAGCATGAATTCATCTGCACGACCTTGACGTAAGTAGGCAGAATTAATAAATGTATCGTAATCGAGCTTGATGTGTTCTAAAATCAAATCCTGTGTTGCTCTTACCCCTTTGCCAGTCAGTGAGCGAAACCCAGATGGTATTTCTATTTGAAATTCCAGGACGCTAGTACCTCCCCGAATTCGGGTACGAATCACCCGATATTTTTGCTGGTTACTTTGGAAAGTAAAATCAACCCGAACTTCTTTTGCACCAGAATAGATGACATCATCTTCAACCGTGGCACGGCTTTCACCCCAAATTGCCCAAGTGATTGCTTCTAAAAGAGAAGATTTACCCGCACCATTGGAACCAGAAATACAAGCCGTGTGCAAACCGCGAAAATCTAAAGTTGCATCACGGTAACTAAGGAAGTTTTTGAGGATAAGTTGTACTGGGATCATTCACGCTATGGCGCCACATCTACTTTTAATCATTAAGAGTACAGATGCACTGTTTGTTAGTTTAGCTATCTAGATATCAGGTTTCTAGTCTTGAAGACATCAAATTTACAAAAAGTTACAATACTATCAGTCAATTTTTCTTATTGCATGAAAAAGTTTTACTGTCTTCGGAGAAAAATGAAACTCTCCAGGAGGCTTTTGTTATTTCTTTCTGTTATCTGAGAAGAAAACATTCTTTTTTGATTTGTGAGAATTGAAAGTTACAGATCCCTGACTTTTCAAAGAAGTCGGGGATCTTGTCTCTTACGAATTATTTAGGATTGTCATTGGCTAGTTGCGATCGCGATCGCTTGACCTTGACCGAGGTATCAACAATCCAATGTATGTACCGACAGCAAATTTTGTTAAATCGAGAAATGGAGGGCGACTTTTTTCATCTATAACTGCAAGAGTTAGAGAACCAATCACCATAATCAGCGTTACAACAGCCAGCACTTCATCTCTTGAAGGAAACTTCTTGGATAACATCGACTCCCTCCCAAATTGTTTGAATCACTACATCCATACTTTGACAGGTGAGTGTTTGTTCTAGGCTTAAATACAGGTTTGAGATATGAGTGAGTTGTGTATGCGATGAGGATAAATTGCCAAATTGGTAGTTAGAATCAGCAAAAGTGTAATGGTTAGCTTATGACGGGGCGATCGCTTTCTTGTTCTCCAGAAGGAATCCAAAAAGCAAAAAGAGCTTTAATTCGGTGTTCCTTAACTCAAAAAGCATTAGCTGAAGAGTTAGAAGTAACTCGCCAGCCGATCGGAAAATTCTTTACAGGTAAACCTGTTGACCGCAATCTCTTTGTCCAGATTTGCGACAGGCTAGACCTAGAGTGGGAAGAAATAGTTGCTGAACCAACCAGTGAACCAGAGGTAAATCAAGATAACAGCATTGATATTGATGCGATCGTACAAGGGGTACGCGAAAAGATAAAACCTCTCATTCAAGAACGCTGCGGCACAATGCGGGTGCTAGATATGACTCAGCCCATTGGGTTGAATGACATCTATACCAGCGTTAATATTTTGGATAAAATCACTGGACAGCGGCGGTTAGACATTGATGAATTATTACAACAGTGTAAAAGCCAGGATTTTGACCTCTTTGGACTCAACAGAATTACTGAAAAACGATTGCCAGGACTGGAAGCGGTTGAAAAATATTCTAAGCTGATGATTTTGGGTAAACCAGGTGCAGGCAAAACCACGTTTTTAAAGTATTTAGCAATTCAGTGTCTTGGAGGTGAGTTTCAGGCTGAACGTGTACCGATTTTTGTTACCCTCAAAAACTTTGCGGAAGCTGCAAACAAGCCTGGATTATTGCAATACATTACTGAAGAGATAATAAATCCTATCTCTTCTATCCAAGATGTACTAACCTATGGCAAGGCATTAGTTTTACTCGATGGGTTGGATGAGGTTAGAGAAGAGGATAGCGATCGCATCTTAAAGGAAATTCGGGAGTTTTCTGATCGTTTCCCAAAAAATCAGTTTGTGATCACTTGTCGTATTGCAGCACGGGAGTATATCTTTGAGAAGTTCACAGAGGTAGAAGTTGCTGATTTTGACGATAACCAAATTTCCAACTTTGCCAATAACTGGTTTAAGGATAAAGCTGTAAAATCAGAGACTTTTATCAAACATCTCAAAGAGAATAGCCGAATCAAACAACTTGCAGCAAGTCCTCTGCTGCTGACGTTGCTTTGTTTAGCATTTGAAGAGTCAGGAGATTTCCCTGCTAATCGTTCTGAGTTATATAAAGAAGGACTGGATGCGTTATTAAAAAAATGGGATGCCAAGCGGGGAATTCAACGCGATCAGATTTACAAAAAGCTATCAGTCCAACGCAAAGAAGATTTACTCAGCAAAATTGCATTGACTACTTTTGAGGGGAGTGAATATTTCTTTAAGCAGAAAGTAGCAGAACAATACATTACAGAATACATCCGCAATTTACCCGGTGCTAATATCGATGAAGAAGCATTGCAACTTGACAGTGAGCAAGTTTTGCGTTCGATTGAGCATCATCATGGGCTAGTTGTCGCAAGAGCGAAAAGGATTTATTCATTTTCTCACCTGACATTTCATGAGTATTTCACAGCGAGAGAATTTGTGGTTGTGAGACAGTCATCAGAGGAAGCACTGCAAAATCTTGTTAGCCATATTACTGAGAAACGCTGGCGGGAAGTCTTTTTACTGGCGGTTGGAATGTCTCCAAGTGCAGATCAGTTATTACTGTTGATCAAAGACAAAATTGATTTTATATTGACTGATGATCCGAAATTGCAGCAGTTTCTTCTGTGGGTAAGAGAAAAATCTTTTTCCGTTAAGTTTTCTTCCAAACCAGCAGGAGTTAGGGCCTTTTACCTCGACCTCGACCGATCCCTCGATCTCTCCCGATCCCGATTCCTCGACCTCTCTTTCTTCCTCTCTCGATCCCTCAATCTCGACCTCGACCTCTCCCTCGACCGATTGCTCTCCCAATCCCTCTCTCGATCCCTCAACCTCGACCTCAACCTCGACCTCGACCTCTACTTCAACCTCTCCCTCTCCCCCTCCTTGTCCCTCGACCCAGAATTCAAGAATTTGCAGCAAAAACTTCGAGAACAACTACCAAACAGACAAAATCGGCAAGAATCTCAGAAATGGTGGTTAGCTAATGGCAAGGCTTGGTGTGAAGAATTAAGAGAAATAATGATTAAATATCGTAATATCGGTCATGATTGGCAGTTCAGTAACGAGCAAAAGGAATTGCTTGAGCAGTATTATGATGCCAATCAATTACTGGTAGATTGCCTAAATAGCGATTGTTATATCAGCCGGGAAGTACGACAGCAAATAGAAGATACTTTGCTATTACCGATCGCAGAGATTAAACACCGTCAGCAGCAATCTTAAATATCCATATAGCAAATACTAAATTATTCGTTAAAAAAGCAAAAATATTTCTCCAGTCCTAGCAAATAAATTTATAATAAAAGTAATAGTTCGCAGTTAGCCTATTCGCCTCTATTTGATGGCTTAAGATATGTGGACATAAGTAATAAAAAGCATTCTGGAACAAAATAATACTCATTTTGCGTCCTATGAGTGTCTCACCTTTGATTTTAGTAACGCACATTAGCACGATACAAATTCTGAACAGCGATGTCTACAACGTGCTATACCTGCGCGTTCGCTCCAACTTCCCATCATAATAAGTACTTGTATACGCCTATAAACAGGTTTAAAAACAGTCAGAAACAAACTCAGTGAATCCTCGTCATTAAATACATCACATATACAAAGGATAACCCTTTTATGACTCGCCTACATCAATGGAAATCTGGTACTGCTGCACTTATGGCAATGGCGGTTACTACAACCGTCATTAGCCCCCTATTGAGCTTGGCTCCTGCTAATGCACAATATAGAATTGGGCAAGACAGAATTGGGCAATACGGAAACGTTACCATTCCTTCTGGAGTTGCTTTTCCTGTCACCTACGATAAAGAGACAATTACTATTGCTCCTGGGGAAAGTAAATCTCTAACGTTGAGAATAGCGAACGACATTATCGATAGGAATAGAAATGTCTTAATTCCTGCTGGTACTAAAATAAATGGCCGGTTAGAACCTGTTGACTTAGATGGTTATTCCAGAGATAGAGATGATAACGAAGGAAAAGGCGTAAGGTTTGTCGCTCAAGAATTAGAATTTTCTAATGGTCAGCGTCAGTCAATTAACGCAACTTCTCGGACATACACTACAACTCAAAGAGTTAAACAGGGGCCCAACACCAGTCAGGTTTTAACTGATGCAGCTATTGGTGGAGGTGCTGGTCTTTTAGGTTCACTAATTACTGGCAATAACAGAATTGACGATTTAAAACCTGTTATTGGTGCGGCTGCGGGTGCGGGTGCTAGCGTGCTGTTGCGGAAAAAAGAAAGAAACGCCTTTGTCATCAGACCTGCACAAGATTTGAGACTTACACTGAATTCTAACTTGAATTTAGTACCACAATCCCGCTACTAGATTTAACTTCATTCAAGTTGTGAATTTAATCATCCCTTATACGCGATCGCCACTTTAACTAGAGTGTGCGATCGCCTTTATTTTTAACCCTAAAAAATTCTATTGAACAGCAACTATTCCACCTCTATATCGTCTTAATCAGTATGAATATTTATTGGAATACTTATTTAAAATTTGGCTCTATTATATTCTGTATCCAAAAGAGTATTCAAAATTATGCAATATCCTGATACTTTTGTTAAGTAGTAGCGATAAAGGAGCCTTTTCTTGTGGTAATTCAAGGTTTCGGTTTAAGCACATATCTTGCAATTCCCCTGGTATTAAGTCTTTTGGCTCAGGGAGAAAGGATAAAAGTATCTTTAGTTGAAAACGTCCATCAGGCATCCACTAACAAGGAAATGAGCCTATCTAACCACAACAACCTAATCAGCCAGAATTCGACACCGAAAACATACTATGTTAGTGGTAATGGAAATGACAATAATAGCGGACTCTCTACTTCATCCGCCTTTAAGACAATTCAAAAGGCAGCAGACATTACCAACCCTGGCGATACAGTATTGATTATGAACGGAGTATACACAAATACAGGCAAAGCTGGGAGTGTAGTAAATATTAAACGTTCTGGAGCTGCAAATGCATGGATTAAGTATAAAGCATATCCTGGGCATTCCCCAAAAATTCAGCACAATACATGGAATGGGATCACGATTTCAAATAAAGCTTCATATATCGAGATCAACGGGCTAGAGGTTATAGGAAACAATGCCAATATAACCCTTGATTATGCGATGAGTCAGAAGACTAACAAACAAAACCCACTGACAAATGGAAACTGTATCAACGTTGATGGACGAACCAATGGTCATGTTCATCACATCCGTATTTTGAACAACAAAGTGCATGACTGTGGAGGAGCAGGTATTTCAGCGATTCAAACAGACTATGTGACAATAGATAATAATGTGGTATTTAATAATGCCTGGTATAGTGTTTATGGTAATAGTGGTATTTCAATGTTGAATAATTGGAATTCTGACAACAACCAGGGATACAAGATGTTTGTTACCAACAACAAGACCTACAACAATCGTATGTACATCCCTTGGATTGCAGTCGGAAGGATTACAGACGGTAATGGCATTATTATCGATAGTACAAGAAATCAAGACAGCTCCAAATTGGGTGCATATAAAGGACGTACTTTAGTTAAAAACAATCTTGCATATAAAAATGGTGGTTCGGGTATTCATGCATTTTTTAGCGACCATGTTGATATTGTAAATAACACAGCTGCTTTAAATAATCAGAGTCCAGAACTTAATGGTGGGCAAATATTTGCTCATACGTCATCCGATGTCAGAATTCTCAGGAACATTCTCTATGCTTATCCTGAAAAAAATATTAATAACAACACTAGAAACAAAAACGTTGTTTATGATTACAATATCTATCTCAACGGTTCTAAGATAAGTGTTAAGGGGCCTCATGATATTGTTGCAGACTCACAGTTTTTAAGTAAGCATCCCACTATTGAAAAAATATCTGACGATTGGAAATCACAGACAGAGAAACAAAATCCGTCAACGCGGACTTCTATACAGGCTAAGTCGGCAGGTTTTGTTTGCGATCCAGTGAATTATCCTTCGCAAGGCAAACCCATCACAGTGGGATGCTCGCCGCTATCTTCAACTCAAACTGCTTTTTCTGATGTTTCATCTAACTATTGGGCGGCACAATTTATTCAACAATTGTCTCAGCAAGGTGTAATTGCCGGATTTCCCGATGGTAGCTTCCGCCCAGAAGAACCGGTGACACGCGCTCAATTTGCCGCGATGATCGACAAAGCTTTCCAAAAAGCCCAGCAACGGCAGGCAATCAATTTTACTGATGTACCAAGCAACTATTGGGCATCCAGTGCGATTGGGCAAGCTTATAGTATTGGTTTCTTATCTGGTTATCCCGGTAATCGCTTTGAGCCTAATCAGGCTATTCCCCGCGAGCAGGTTTTGGTTGCCCTTGCTAACGGTCTGAAATATAGTCCCAGTGGCAATACCGAAAGCACTCTGCAATACTTCAACGATGCCTCTAACATCGGTAGCTATGCCCGTAGCCCGATCGCAGCAGCAACCCAAAAGCAAATTGTGGTGAACTATCCAAATGTGAAGTTACTCAATCCAACTGCAACTGCCACTCGCGCCCAAGTAGCAGCTTTTATCTACCAAGCATTGGTTAGTTCTAATCAAGCCTCAGCAATTAATTCACCCTATATTGTGTTAAAACTTAGCAATTAACTTGCCTTATGTTGTAGTTGTCGGGTCTACTACTTCAACACCTGTATTAGTCACAATTAGAATCTGTTGACTTAGATAGTTATTTAATAGGCGATCGCTACTTTAATTATAGTGTGCGATCGCCTTCACTTTTAAGCATAAAATTTTCTATTTAACAGCAACTATTATATCTCTACATCGTCTCACTCAGTACCTATATTTTGGGTAATTTGCTAAGAGATAATAGTGTGATTATATTACTTCTATTAACTACTTCTTTTAGTATAGATTTTTTTAATTATGACTGTATGACTAAAGTAATGGTTTTGACAAAAACTAGAAAAATTAGGAACCTTGTACTTTAGTAAATGTCTAACTAATTAACAGTAAAAAAATAATATAACTGGAGCAAAAAAGTTATAATGTTTAACTTAAATCGTTGGCAATCTAGAACAGCTGCACTCATGGCTTTTAGCGTCACAGTCGGTACTGTAGCGCCTTTCATTACAGCTTCATCATCTTTAGCTCAAACGACTTTTTCTGATGTTTCATCTAACTATTGGGCGGCACAATTTATTCAACAATTGTCTCAGCGAGGTGTAATCGCCGGATTTCCTGATGGTAGTTTCCGCCCAGAAGAACCGGTGACACGCGCTCAATTTGCCGCGATGGTTAACAAAGCTTTCCAAAAAGCCCAGCAACGGCAGCCAATCAGTTTTACTGATGTACCTAGCAGCTATTGGGCATCCAGTGCGATTGGGCAAGCTTATACCATTGGTTTCTTATCTGGTTATCCCGGTAATCGCTTTGAGCCTAACCAAGCTATTCCCCGCGAGCAGGTTTTGGTTGCCCTCGCTAACGGTCTGGCATATACTCCTAGCGGTAATACCGAAAGCACTCTGCAATACTTCAACGATGCTTCTAACATCGCTAGCTATGCCCGTAGCCCGATCGCCGCAGCAACCCAAAAGCAAATTGTAGTCAACTATCCGAATGTGAACTTCCTGAATCCAACTGCAACCGCCACTCGCGCCCAGGTAGCAGCTTTTATCTACCAAGCATTAGTTAGTTCTAATCAAGCCTCAGCAATTAACTCGCCTTATGTTGTAGCTGTCGGGTCTACTACCCCAACACCTGCATCAGTGACAATTGCCCAAGGGACTACTATTCCTGTGAAGTATGACAAGGCGGAAAAAATTCTAGTTACAAAGGATGAAACATCGCCCTTGACATTGACAGTATCCCAAAACGTAGTGACGCAAGACGGATCTGTAGTGATTCCTGCTGGTAGTCAAGTTGTTGGTCAACTCAAACCTGCTACAGGCGGTTCTCAATTTGTTGCCGAGAAACTAGTTTTGACCAGTGGTCAAGAGTATCAGCTGAACGCTACTTCTGACGTTATTACCAAAACTGAAACCGTCAAGAAAGGTACTAGTGTTGGTTCAATCATCAAGAATACTGTATTGGGCGCAGGTGCGGCAACTGCGATATCTGTTGTCACAGGCGATCGCGCCATTGCCACAGAAGAAGTCTTGGGTGGTGCTGGTATCGGTGCGTTGGTTGGTTTGTTCTTTGGTAAAAATAGTGTTGACTTAATCGCAATTGACCCAGATACCGATTTACAAATGACCATCAATCAAAACTTGTTGGTTTCACTTAAGTAGTCATTAGTACGTCTAAAACCGAATTGTAAGAATAGCGTAAATGCTGTATATTGTATATATGCAACACTTACGCTAGTTTTTTCATCAAACTCAAAATTTTTAGAAAATTGCTGAAACTAAATTTAAGTTAAGCAAGTTTTGTACGTCGTTTTTTATTTATTTATGAGAGTGATAATAGCGCTTCAGAGGTAAGACAAGACTAATTTTATCGGTTTTATTAAAAAAAAATAATTTCAATAATTGGTATTTTCAGTAGACTGAAAAGTTTTGAAAGTTGAGGAAAGAATAAGGATTTCAGGCGACTTTATTGGAGCTTTCTATCACGACCATAAGCGTAACGCTGCTCGGCTTGTCGTAGACATCGCTCTATTCGTCCATCCAGAACAGAAGTACTTGAAAGCTTGATGATAAGCTGATTTCAATAGATGGTGTTCCCAAGTAAAAATGAAAGGCTGATAAGGCTTGTGGAAAACTTTTCGACCTACTGACTTTCGCTCAAAGGCTCAAATTAATCAGCTGGTAAAGAAAGAAGATAATGCTTATGAATCAAGATTTATTAGATATTATTAAATTACTTCAAGGATTTGTCCCTGGAGTTAAGTTTACAGGTATAAATATCGAGAAACTGGATACAAAACTGACAGAAAATATCAATATATCTGTTAATTTTAATTTTGGTACAATAGGTAATCAAAATAAGCCTATAGCTATAATTAATCCCAAAAATTCTAAAAATCAAAGTTTAGAAACTTCAGTAGATAATGTAAATGAATCCATTGCTTTTCTTCCAACTAATACGCCAGAAACACAAAAAATAGAAGCAGGAAACAACATTAAATTAAATATTCAAAGTGTTCCTTTCAGTAGTGGATTACATTTAATTATTAATCAAAGAAATTGGTGGAGGAAAAAAGGAAAACCAGAAGATAAATCAGTGCTAATTGACAATATTAAATTAATTCCTATACAGGAAGAGGAGTGGGCATTGATTAAAACAATCGAAAATGCAGAACAATTTGCATTATGTATTTATATAAATGGGATTATAGATTTAGAATTTCCCAGAAATAGTTCCAAACGAGTTATAGATATAAAGAATTTATCACCAGAGTTCTCGGAAAATTTCAAATTTACAGAATATCAAGCTGGTGAAATTATAAAGTTTGAATCAATTCCTGAGTTAGTATTATCATTAGAAAAAAACATAGTGAAAAAAACAATTTTAATTGAATATAAACCCAAAACCTCTCGTAAAGAATATTTTCTCTTTATTTTAGCTCAGGAGTAAATTTCTATGTTCTTAGAAAAAGAAGATAATCTACAACAAGAAGATGAAAATTATTCGTTTAAAACCTTAGGGGGTAACAGCCAAACTTTTTATTTGACACTGGATGAAAAAGGGCAGCCTATTAAACTTGGTGACGGCACTTTTGGCATAGTATTTGCAGTCCATAATAGTAATATAGAAGACAAATTCGCTGTTAAACTTCTTTACGATCATAAGATCGATCAGTCACGTTTTGACAATGAAATTAAATCAACACAAGAAATTACACGAGCCAAGGGAGAAAGAAAGATTTTTGGTGTTATCAGGACAGTCGGTTGGACTGATTTGTTTCAACAATCAAATGTATATAATACACTAAAGGTATTTTTTGAGAAATCAAGAATCTCAAACTATGCTTTAGTAACTGAGAGGTATGATGCAACACTGAAAGACATTTTGGAAAGAGACGGTACACAAAATACAGAAGAGGAAAAATCTGAATACACTACTGCTGGTAACCTTACAGGATATGACATTCTTAGACAGATGAGCTTTGAAGATCGTATAGCTAATATACTTCCATATTTGAAAGATATTGCTCAAGGTCTTGTAACTCTTCATAAAGCTAATCTGTTACACCTCGATATGAAACCTGCAAATATTTTCGTAAACGAAGAGGGGTCTGAGGTTAAGGCTGTGATTGGCGATCTTGGTTTTCTCTTACCAAAAAGAGATCCAATAACTTCATCTTTGCCAATAGCTAATGCAGATTTACCTCTGGGAACACGTCACTACCGTTCGCCCGAACAAAAAGACTATTTTGATATTTGTGATGCAGACATTCAAGTAGATAGCGAAAACCAAAAAGTTGAGCTGATTAGTACCGATCCTAAACTTCGTGATTCAATTATTGGAGATAAAGATTTTGTAGTTTTTAGTAAGAATCAAGAAGAGTATGAAATTGATTCAATTTATATTGATAAAAACTTACCAATACGTATTGTTCTTCATGTAAATGATGAGGCTATTAAAAATATCAATAACGATCATAAAACACAGATTCTATTGTACAAACGGCAAGGCATACAAACCGATCTATTTGGTTTGGGAGCTATTTTATTTGATCTACTTACTTGTGGAGAATCGCCAGAGCGTTTTTATGATAATATTCGAGTAATTTATGACAAAAAGGAGAAAAAAGTTGATGAAATAATGGAAGACTATGAAAAGGTTTTTAGTCTTCAATCTAGTGAACCAAGTTTAGTTCAGGTATTTGAGCCTTTTAAACTTCATAAAGATTCAACAACTTATGCTCCTCGCGAAATTGTTGAGATTATTCTAAAGTGCATACTTTACAAAGCAGGAAATACTTTTTATACCCTGAGCAATGACAGTTCTGATCTAATAGCTGTGCAGCTTGTGCTTGATAAAATACTGGAGTTGGAGGTGAGTAGACGTTTCGACTTTAGAAGAACAAATAATAGTCTTTATCGCCGCAATTGGGAAAAGGAAAATAATTCATCTACTACAAGTTTTTTAGAAGCACTCAAAGAACTACAGAACTTGGATAAGGATAAATTACCTGCTCGTTTGGTAAGAGGATTTTGGTATTTGGATAAAATATGTGAGTTAGTTAATCGCTCCCTGCAATCTTTATCCTCGCAGAATTCATTCTCATTTAGTGAGTTACATCCTAGCAATTTGATTATTAGAGAGACAAATCGTGAACCAGAAAACCTGAATATCAGATTTCAGGCATACAAGACGGAAGAGTCTTATCACAAAGATTTAAGAGGTGACTCTGTATATACAAAAATTACTCGCGATCTGGGAAATCCTTTTGTTCCAAACTATTTAGCGTTTCTGCGTCGGAAAATTAAAATTAAAGAATTAGAAAATAAAGAATATGAATATGAATTTTTAGATTCATCTTATTATAGAAATAATATTGAAAAGGGAGATTGGGTTATATTAAAGCCTCAAAATAATACTACAAACATCTTGTTGCAAGTTGAATCTTCTCAAGGCTTTAATTTAACTTTTAAACCCATCTCGTTTAAAGAAGATAATAAAGATGAAGATGAAGTATTGAGAATGATCAACAATATTACTAATAGTGAAATAGTCAGAGAAATTGTCTACTACCAAAATATAGATCCTTGTGTTTATTATTTAAATATGATCGCAATTTATATATACAATATATTTTTTGTAGGCATTAAAAATAATACTTCCAATAAACCAGGAATAAATGATATAGTTAATAGTCTTTTGACTATGAATAATTCTCTTAATAATAAGAAAATAAAGATCAGAGAAGCATATAGTGAACAAAGAACTAATGAACAAAAAAAGAGTTTTTTTACTAAGATTGATTGGAGCAAGCAGCCAAAAAATGTAAAAACGTCTAAAATTCAAGAAATTCTTGATAGAATTGCTTCTATCTATCTAAAACTGACTGTTAAAGAAAGTGATAATTCCTATTATAATCGTAAAGGAAATAAGCAGCGAATTAATTTACTTCTTGAGGACATTGAGAAACTCAAGCATAATATTACTGATTTTCTCAATAGCCATGACGGCGAAATTGTTCTTCTTAGATCGTATCCTAGTGATGAGGTGCTTGAAGAAATACCAACACTGTCTAAATTAATAAATAATAGCCAGATAGGTGTATCTCTAGAGTTTGATAAGCTAACTTCTTCGCTGGTAGAAGTACAGTCAGGTAATAGTACAAAACGCTTGGATGAAATGCTAACTATAATGTGAATAAATACTTAGCTATTTGATTGTTAAAAATCATAAATTTTAGGTGATGATTTCGAGCAGCGTTCAAGGTGAAGGTAAAACGGGATAACCCCTTCTCAATAGACTAATTCTCAACTTCCGGTAACCAAATAATAAATGTGGTTCCTGGTCTATCAGGTGAAGTTAATTTAGAGTTGATTGCAGGGCTGAAAATCTCGATTTCGCCCTGCATTTGCTCTATTAATTGTTTAGCGATCGCTAACCCCAAACCTGTACCGGGGATTTCTGTTTGCGCTTGTACACCTCGATAATGGCGTTCTCCAAGATGTTCTAAATCTTGAGGTGGAATGCCAGGCCCGTTATCACTAATGACTATTCCCTGAAAATGAGCTTTTTCTTGCCCAGCCTGAATCAAAATTTTACCACCACTGGGAGTATATTTCAAAGCATTATCAATAATATTAGTCAATACCTCTCGCAATGCTTTGACATTGGCACGTACTAAGGATGAATTCTGTTGAATTTCAGTTATTAGTTTTAGCTTTCGCTCTTGGGCGATCGCTTTGGCTGATATTAATAATGGTTCTAATATATCTGCTAGGGAGCAGTCAACTGCTTTATCTCCCGTTCCCGGTAATAATAACGGCGGTTTAGCGGATTTTTGGATAGTTGCTTCTACAAATACTCCATCTTCCGGTAGATGTAGTGGTGCTAAATCTGCCTCTGTCAAGTCAATTACTTGCTCAAACTGTTGTAGTAATTCTTTAAGGCGATCGCTTTCTCTGACAATACTATTTGCCACATCTCGGTTAGCATCTGCTGGTCGTAGTCGCTTCAATAACAGTTTGCCAAAAGTCCGCAATGCTGTTAATGGGTTACGAAACTGATGCAACAGGTTATCTAGCAAATCCCGTTGTTTTTCTTGGATAATTTGTTGTTCATGCAACTGTTGCTCAAACCATGCTCGGCGCTGATCTAAAATACAAGCGATCGCTAATGTTTGGGCTATCCGTTGAATCTGACTTTGCTCGTGTTCATTCCATACCCGGTCTTTCCTACCTGTCACTAGTAACCCCATCATCACACCCTCATAAATCAAAGGTAAAACAATTTGGTTGCCACTAAGTAGGTATTCTTCTTTGAAATCGGGTTGAGACGCATCTGGTATCTCAGACTCCCGTGACGAAGTTGGAGATTCTGAACCTGCTGTCAATAACCTTCTCTGATGATTGGGTAATATAAACGCATTTCCAACTTGAAGTTGCTTGTATGCCGTCGCTTCAATAGTTTCCTCACCTTGGGGTAATAATGCTGTTTCCGGGTAAATCACCATAGGAATCAGTTTGGCATCGCCAGAAGGAGTATCTACCAATTCTTGTGTTAGGTATACAATACTTAAAGTTGCTCCTAGCCCTTGGGTTAGTAGCGCTATTTGCTCTCGACACAGAGCAAGAAAATCGGAACTGGCAGACATTAACATTTTTTAGCTTTTGCTCAAGATTATAGATTTTGAGGCATGATGTAAGAGAGGATACTTAATTTTTACCTCAGTTATTTCATAAAGCTTAACTAAAATTTTCTTAGAGATGGTTTGTACTAGGGGATTATATTCTTAGGTAATTTTATTTTCTCTATCTTCCAAAAATATTAACTTTCTTATATTAAAACGTTAAAAACTATTGATATTCTGAACTAGAACCTATATAATGACGACGGATTTTGTAGCTATCACTACAATCTATAGCTTGAAAGAGGAGGACAATAGGTTGGCAAGGAGACGCAAAAGAAAAAGTCGTCGTCGTCAGGAAGGACGGCGCATTCTGGAACATGTGCCTCAATATAGCATCGAAAGTGGCGAAGAAAAACCTGTGACAGCAGCGAGAAGGTTCATTCAAGCTGAAGGGATATTGCCACCAGCATTGCTACTCGTAAAGCGAAACGAACACACCACAGACCGTTATTTTTGGGCAGAAAAGGGACTGTTTGGTGCTCAATACGTAGAGGAAAACCATTTCTTGTTTCCTAGTTTGAGGGTGTTAGAACCTTCGCCAGGTCAAGAACCTCTTGCTTTAGCTAGTCGGTGAACCCATAGATGGTCATCTTGAGCGTTGAATGTGGCTCCTGACTACTATCTAACTGGCAAAATTGCTAAGTTTATGCAAAATTTAATTTTTTTTTAGTTTGTAGCTGATTTGCCAGTAAATCTAATCCAGGTAGTTGGAAAGTGAACCTGTTTCAAACCACGCTAGATTGCATGGGTTGATACTACTTTGATGATGCAGAAGGGAGTGCGTATAGAGCCAAGTGCGTCTAAAAGTGCTAGTGAAGTTGTGCTCTGATGCCGTAGATGGTTAAGTAAGCTCTGTCAATGAATTTGAGTTAATGAATTTAAATTTTTTCCCCATGACCAAAGTCGTGGGGAAAACTGACAAAGCAGCAGTCTTGATTTTCTCCTTCCTACTTTCCATAGCCTAAAGAGTAGGTCAGGTCAGAAGTCTGCATATCATAGTTAAGAGATGGTCGCAAAAATCAACAATTATTTCCCAGGCTTGAGCTGTAGAGTCCTCTGCAACTCGCTGAGTTCATCTCGATGGGCGACTACAGTGACTTTACTTGAGGAGGTTTGTTCGCTCTGAGTTGTTTCTACTTTGAGCGACACCTTCTCAAGTCTTCCAGATTTTTTCCAATAAAATAGACCACTTAAAGGCGACAGCAGTACCATCGCCAGAACAAGGGTACTGAGGCTAGGAAAAAGCAGGGATACAACCAGAGATAGACAAATAATCCCAGTAGCTGCCAGTAAAGTTAGAAATATAGCTAAGAACCAGCTGGGACGAACATTACCTTCAAAAGTTACCTGATTTTGTTCTCGGTCTACCACTGCCACTTGGTAAGACCGCGATCGAAAATACTCTTTTAATTGAGACATTAAAACAGCTTCATCTTGCTCAGATACTAGTTGGGCCATCTCTGTACGGTCTTTAGTCGAGGCACGAATAAAGAAAAACAGCCCAACCGATAACAACAAGGTTAGCAGGAACGTAGATGGCAGAATAGCAGTATCCATAACTAATTGTTAGTGTTTGACTGGAGGAGACTTATTCATTATCAATTATTTGTTACTTTTTCCTCCCGTTGATGTAGTCTTGCCAAAGAAAAGCTAAATCCTGAGCTTGAACTTGCCATTCGGGAGAAACTTGGTACATCCGCCTGGGGCGTCCACGTCCTTCGAGTTTCTTCCAATATCCAGTGATTGCCCTTTGGTCTTCCAGAAATTTGATTGCACTATAAAGTACGGTATCTGAAAGCCGATAGACGGGATACTTAGTTTCTAATTGCTCGATCAACTCGGTTCCGTAGGATTCACCTTGTAATAAAACAGACAGTATGTAACAAACTGCTAGTTCCTGACAAAGGTAAGTTGGCGGAGGATTCTCAAAAAATTGATATATATCCTCAAGTTTCATGGTTAGTGAATGGCTAAAAAAATGCCTTAGGGTAAGGTCTACAATCCTCGTAGTCAGTATATAGTGCTACTCTTAGATGAGTAATATATAAAGCTACTTAAGCTAAATTTCCAAAGCGAAAACACCAAATGATTGCCCACGCCTTTGAAGTTGTGGAACTAGTTTGTGAGTTTCAGGGTATAGGATAGTATTCTCCTACCCAAGCTAAATCAGGTATGGTGAGGAGGGAACAGACAGTGGGGAAGTCACTGTTTTGGTGTTAAGCGATGCCGAGTTTATTAGAACTGCTTAAGCAATAAGATGCCATCGAAGAAATTTTACAGGTAAAATGCTATTTTGTCTGTAAAACTTAATAAACACTTTGTTTTACAGTGATTTTCCCAATGCAAATTCTAAAATCTTAAGCTATGGGATATATCTGGGATCAAGCTGCTGCGTCAGTATACACACTTAAGCAGTAAACATTTCTGATTTCCTCGATCGCAGAATTTCTTGTCTTATTTGGCAAGTGTGATAGTAAATTTATCAAAGAAGGCTCTAAAGACTAGGAGAAAGAAGACAAAAGAGGGGAGACGTAGGGAAAGAACTCTCCCGTGTCCCATTGTCCCCTCGTCTTCGCGTCCTTTAATCAAGCACCCAGCACATTGGCTCGCTATGTCACAAACTCCCGATGCCCCATCATCTTCCTCTTCTCTTAGGGCAATTGCCCAAACTTTTCGCCTTACAGGTTGGATTAGCTTCTGGATTCAGCTAGTATTAGGCGTTGTTTCTAGCATAATTGTGCTGCTGTTCGCCATCTTTAATCAAAGAACTGGCAGTCCTAGTAATAATCCTGGGACTGGTTTTGGCGTATTTTTAGCAATTTGTGGACTGGTTGTTTTAGGTGGGGGGATTTATTTAGCTTACCGTTACACTAGGATTGGCAAGCAATTGGAATCCTCCAATCCCAGCAACCGGCCTCGGAAAAGCGAGACTGTGCAAGTATTACGCTTAGGGGTGTGGGTGAATTTAGGAGGAACGCTGGTGACTCTTTTAGGGGCGCAAGCGATCGTTGGAACACTGGTAGCACGATCCATATCTCCGCAAGCGATAACTACCCAATTTTTTGACCCTACCCGGATTATTAGCGGTCTAGATATGCTTGTAGTACAGGCAAACACCAACACTGTCTCAGCCCACTTTGCAGGGCTGGTGGCGTCACTTTGGTTACTCAACCGCATTAACCGACCTTAGAAAAGGGAGTCGGAAGAAAAGTTCAGTAGTGCTGAGTGCTGTTAGCGGAAGCGGGGCGTTTAGCCCGTGCTGAGTACAACTCCTAAGCGTTGCGGGGGGATTGAAACAAGGACATATTGTCTTGAAAAATCGCTCCACTTGGGGCTTTGCCCAAGACCGCGTTTTTCGCTTTTTTTCAGCATGAGTGTCCCCCTTAAAAAATATTTTTATTTTTTCACAAATAAATTTAGGGGCTTTAGACCCTATATGCCTAGTCTGTTGATTTTACTTTTGACTCTAAGCCGAGTTACTCAGCACTGTTTTGGTAATAGTCAAAAATCAGCAATTCTTTTGACTTCTTTTCTCCTCTTTTTCAGAGGTAGTATGGCAATAATTCAAATATGTTGATTTTACTTTTCCGAAATTATCAAAATACAGTGTGAAGACTAATACCAGTTACTTATATTAGCACCCATCTAAAGAGTGATATTAGAAGCGTTATTAGGGTGAATTAATTTTTATTGGAGGTCTTACACTATGAAAAAACTAGAGATATGGAAGTTTGGTATACAAGTAATTTTTAGCACATTGATGATTGGATTATGTAGTTCCCTAATCTTTATGGAACGCGATAATAGCCAAAACCAGGCAGTCTACTGGAGTGGTTTATCAGGTGTACTTGCCTACTGGCTACCCTCACCTGCAAACACTCAAGAGTCCAGAAAATCGGAAGATTAATACCAATAGGACTTACGCAAAACATAACGAAAGTAGCGGTAATTCATGAATTACCGCTACGCAATAATCAGGTTTTCAGCCACATCTTGCGTAAGTCCTGACCACATTTTGGATTTGAAATTTTTCTAGCCCTGGCTAGATTGGCAGGACAAAATTTTTATGGTTGCTTTTATGCTCATAGCAAGCCAAAATCAGTATATGCTGATGTGTTGGCAGGTAGATAATAGGCTAAAAACTGAGAAAAATCTGTGCTGGATATCAAGCAAATACGGGAAAATCCCCAATTAGTTCAAGAACGATTGAATAGTCGTAGTGGTAAATACGACATCGAGCCGATATTACTGTTAGATCGGCAACAACGGGAACTTGAGGGGACGCGTAGTCAACTCCAAGCCCGTAGCAACGAAATTGGTAAAATTGTCGGTCAGAAGATAAAATCTGGGATCAATCCTCAAGACCCAGAAATTCAAGCTTTGCGGGATGAAGGTAACTCTGTCAAAGCTACTTTGAGTCAACTGGAACCCCAAGAAAAAGACCTCAAAGCTGAAATTACTCAACTTGTGTTGGCACTTCCCAACTTGCCAAGCGACTCTACACCCTTTGGAAAGAATGAGGAAGATAACGTAGAAGTGCGCCGTTGGGGTGATGAGTACATTCCCCAAAATCCGAATATTCTCCCTCACTGGGAAATTGGCGAAAAGCTGGGTATTCTCAATGTTGAACGAGCTGTAAAAGTTGCTCAAAGTCGCTTTGTGACATTGATAGGTGCTGGTGCGGCATTGGAAAGGGCATTAATTCAATTTATGCTGACTTTCCATACTCAAGCTGGGTATGTGGAAGTCAGTCCGCCGCTGTTAGTTAATACCGAGTCATTGACGGCGACCGGTCAATTGCCCAAGTTTGCTGAAGAAAGCTTTAAATGTGCTGATGATGACTTATGGCTGATTCCTACAGCTGAAGTTCCAGTTACAAATCTCTACCGGGGTGAAATTCTCGCTGCTGAAGATTTGCCTATTTACCACTGCGCTTTTACTCCCTGTTTTCGCCGCGAAGCTGGTAGCTATGGGCGCGATATGCGGGGATTAATTCGCCTGCATCAATTTAACAAGGTGGAAATGGTGAAGTTTGTCGAACCCAGTACCTCTTTTGATGAATTGGAGAAGTTGGTAGGGAATGCAGAAGCAATTTTACAGGCGTTGCAGTTGCCTTACCGAGTAGTAAATTTAAGTACTGGAGATTTGGGATTTGCCTCTAGCAAAACTTATGATTTAGAGGTTTGGTTGCCTTCTTCTGGCAAATACCGCGAAATTTCTAGCTGTTCCAATACTATAGATTTCCAAGCGCGACGGGCTGATATTCGTTTCAAAGAGGCGGGGAAGAAAGGAACTCAGTTCGTACATACCCTGAATGGTTCGGGTTTGGCTGTGGGACGGACGATGGCAGCAATTTTGGAGAATTATCAACAATCTGATGGGACGGTGAGAATACCAGAAGCGCTGCAACCTTATTTTGGACGTGAAGTATTGTAATTAGTCATTTGTCATTTGTCTTTTACCAATGCCCAATGCCCCATGCCCAATGACGCCACTTGCTCCACTTGGGGAGACCCCAAGACCGCAGTGGCTCCCCAATACCCAATGCCCAATTAGAATGGAGATAACTATAGCTTAATATCTTCACTAATTTACTCTATGTCAGTTTTAGCAGCGATCGCAGTCTTGGCTGTTTTAATCTTGGTACACGAGTTGGGACATTTTGTTGCAGCACGTTCTCAAGGCATTCTCGTTAACCGTTTTTCTTTGGGTTTTGGCCCAGTTCTTTTTAAGTACCAAGGTTCACAAACCGAATATGCTGTCCGCGCCTTTCCCTTGGGCGGCTTTGTGGGCTTTCCTGATGATGACCCCGATAGCGATATTCCACCCAATGACCCGAATCTGCTGCGTAACCGTCCAGTTTTAGACCGGGCGATTGTCATCAGTGCCGGAGTAATCGCCAATTTAATATTTGCTTACTTGGTGTTGGCTTTGCAATTGGGTATTGTTGGCATTCCCAAGGAATTAACCTATCAAGCTGGTGTCCTTGTACAGCCTGTTAATCAAGAATCTGTTGCCTACCAAGCAGGAATTCGGGAAGGAGATATTATTCTGGCTGTTAACGGTCAAGAACTCCCGGCTTCTGATAAATCAACTCCTTTGCTGACTAAAGAAATTCAAACTCATCCCAATCAGCAAATCGAACTGAAAATTCTGCGTGAAAATCAACAACAAACCCTGAAATTAACACCAAAACTAGGAGCCGATGGCAAAGGTGTAGTTGGTGTGGCACTCAGTCCAAATGCTACAGCAGTTTATCGTCGTCCTAATAGTCCTTTTGAAATTTTCGGCATTGCTGCTAACAGATTTCAACAATTATTTGTAGGGACACTTAGCGGTTTTGGGCAGTTAATTACCAACTTTCAACAAACTGCTGGACAAGTCTCTGGGCCAGTTAATATTGTCAAAATAGGTGCAAAATTAGCTGAGGACAATAGCGCAAACTTGTTGTCTTTTGCGGCAATTATCAGCATTAACTTGGCTATTATCAATATTTTGCCTTTACCAGCTTTGGATGGCGGACAACTGGCTTTTCTACTAATTGAAGGTTTACGCGGTAAGCCTGTACCCGCACGGATTCAAGAAAGTGTAATGCAAACCGGTTTGGTGTTACTCTTAGGGTTAGGAATTTTTTTGATAGTCAAAGAAACCACCCAATTAACTAGCCAATTGGAATGGGTACAAAAATTATTTCAGTGAAAATAGGGAGTGGGGAGTAGGGAGTGGGGAATAGGGAAAAGAAACTTTTACTTTTAAAGCAACGGGCGATAGAAATTTTAGCTCGGCTGAAGCGTCTTTATCCAGATGCTACTTGCTCTTTGAACTACTCAACGCCAGTACAATTGTTGGTGGCAACGATTCTCTCTGCTCAATGTACTGATGAGCGAGTGAATAAGGTGACACCAGCTTTATTTGCTCGGTTTCCTGATGCTGAAAGTTTAGCGATCGCTGATTTGGTAGAATTAGAAAGCTTGGTGCGTTCAACAGGGTTTTATCGCAATAAAGCCAAGAACATTCAAGCCGCCTGTCGGATGATTGTTAGCGAATTTGACTCTGTTGTGCCCAACCGAATGGAGCAATTATTAAAGCTTCCAGGTGTGGCGCGGAAGACAGCAAATGTAGTCTTGGCTCATGGTTATGGCATTAATGTTGGGGTGACGGTAGATACTCACGTCAAGCGCCTTAGCGAACGTTTGGGTTTAACTGAAGCAAAAGACCCCGTTCGGATTGAGCAAGATTTAATGAGTTTATTGCCTCAGCCGGATTGGGAAAATTGGTCAATTCGGCTAATTTATCACGGTCGTGCTATTTGTAAAGCCCGCTCTCCCGTCTGCGTTGCTTGTGAACTTGCCGATTTATGTCCGGCTGCAAATAAGCCAGTAGTTGTAGGATAAGCGACACAAGTAACCCCAGAATTGATGGAGAGACTGTAGAATGGAAAACGGTGTC
Organism: Nostoc sp. ChiQUE01b; assembly: GCF_034531255.1. Taxonomy (NCBI): domain Bacteria; kingdom Bacillati; phylum Cyanobacteriota; class Cyanophyceae; order Nostocales; family Nostocaceae; genus Nostoc; species Nostoc sp. ChiQUE01b. The sequence goes on from NZ_JAVRBM010000004.1 coordinate 184,814, forward strand.
TTAAAATAAGTTAGAGAATATATGGCAAAAAAGAGCTTGATTGAGCGCGAGAAAAAGCGCACCAAGTTGATCGAAAAGTATGCTGACAAGCGGGAAACTCTTTTGGAAGAGTTCAGAAGTGCAGCATCTCCTTTGGATAAGCTAGAAATCCACCGGAAGATTCAACAGCTACCCCGGAATAGTGCGCCCACCCGCCACCGCAATCGTTGCTGGTTGACTGGTCGTTCTAGAGGTGTTTACCGCGATTTTGGGTTGTCTCGGAACGTGCTGAGAGAATGGGCGCATGAAGGTCTTTTACCTGGAGTTGTTAAGTCTAGTTGGTAAAAAGTTATGAGTGATGAGTTATGAGTGATGAGTTATTAATTGAGACAAACCTAACTCCTAACTATTATTTAGTAAAAAGTTATGAGTGATGAGTTACTAATTGAGACAAACCTAACTTCTAACTCTTAACTCCTAACTCCTAACTATTATTGACCACAACACTTATCAATTCCCAGACTTTCTAAGAGTAGATCGCTGACGGCGTTGGCGATCGCAAACTCTCCATAAAAGCTATTGGAAAAATCATAGGACTGCATCTCTGTGACAATGGCAATTACCAGAGAACCAAGGTCGTTTTCTCCTTCCATCCGTTGACGCACAAAAATCTGTGCGGCTCGTTGGGCAATATTTTGGTTGACTGCTTCGGGGATAAATTCTGTATCTAGCCACCGTTGTAAGCCTTCTCGTAACCATTCACCTTCGAGCAGGGGGTTTTCAGGGGGTGGTAGGGTGATGGGTGGAATTGGTTGAGTCATTTTTTTTAACACAGAGGGACGTGGGGGGAAACGCAGAGGAACGCTGAGGTTGATTTTTTAGCATCAAATTGCGTTTCTAAGAGTGTTTTTTTATATTTATTTATGCAATATGATATCGCGGCTATTATTGAGGGCTATGCACAAGGCTATTTTCTCATGGCTGATGATAGCGATCGCTTGAGTTGGTACGGAAGTCGCGATCGGACTTTGATTCCTTTGGATGAGAGGTTTCGCTATCCCAAGTCTTTACAGCGGGTTCTGAATCAAGAGCGGTTTACTGTGGCGATTAATCGAGACTTTCAGGCTGTGGTGGCTGGCTGTGCTGACAGAGAGACAACCTGGATTTCACCGGAATTAAAAAAGATTTACTGGCTGCTTTACCAGAAGGGTTACGCTTATAGTTTTGAAACTTGGCAAGGTGACGAATTAGCCGGGGGAATTTTAGGGATTGTGATTGGTGGGGCTTTTATTGGCGAGTCGATGTTTTACCGCATTCCCGAAGGTTCAAAGGTGGCGATGGTAAAGTTGGTAGAAAGATTGCGTCAAAGGCAATTTGTGTTTTTTGATGGCCAAATGATGAATCCCCATTTGGAAAGATTTGGTGCTTATCGGGTTGGGGATGAAGAATATCAATCTTTACTTCAGCAAGCGTTGCAACGTACTTATAACTTAGTGTAATTTTGCCAGAAAAGCCGGATGTAATTGTTACTGATGTAATAGTGCCGGGAATGAAGGTATTGCCATAAAAAATGTTTTAATCATTACAATAGCGATCGCGCCCATTTTGTTTGGCACAGTAGAGTGCTTTATCGGCTGAGGCAATGAGTGTATCTGGCCTAATGTCCCAAGTGGGTATGCAACAGGTAATTCCTAAACTAACGGTGATGATATTCTTGACATCAGACTGTATATGGGGAATAGCCAGAGCATGAATTGCTTGCTGAATACTTTGCGCTACTTTAATCGCTCCCGCTAAGTCAGTATTGGGCAAGAGTACCAAAAATTCTTCTCCACCATAACGGGCTACTAAATCGGCAGGACGATGAATTGTCTGTTGCACTGTCTGGGCTATCCTCATTAGACAATCATCGCCTGCAAGATGACCATAGTAATCGTTGTAAAGTTTGAATTTATCAACGTCAAACATAATCAGTGACAGAGGTTGTTGTTCTCGTGCAAGGCGTTTCCATTCTGCTTGCAGTCGTGCATCAAAGCAACGACGGTTAGCCACCTGAGTCAAGCTATCTAAATTTGCCAGTTGTTTTAGTTTCTGATTTGCATCTTGGAGAGCCAATTCAATTTGTTTTCGTCCAGTGATGTCGCGTATGGTAATAGCAAAACCATCATTTAGTTTGACTGCGACAAAGTGATACCAGCAATAATTGCCTAATGGATGGTAAAAATCTCGTTTTAAAGCTTCCCCTGTTTCGACAAGATTAACGAAGTGATTAAAAAGTTCTGGTTCTAGATGGGCTAAAAGTTTTTTGAGTACTAATTTGCCGATTATCTCTTCACATTTACTTCCGAAGGCTCTAGCAATAACAGGATTGATAACTAAGCAACGGAAATCCTCGATGTCCCCAGTTGCAGGGTTGCGGACAGCTTGCATAGCGGCAATACCATCAAGCGAACTATTCAAAATGCTGGCTAGCATTGCCTTGGACTGATACAGTATCTCTTCTGTTTCCCTACGCTTAATATTTTCTTGTTCTAGAAGCCGTTGCTGACGTTGAATGGTTAACTGATTTTCTAGACGCGCTACAACTTCTTCCATCTGAAAGGGTTTGGTGATGTAGTCTATACCCCCTGACTCAAAGGCCATCACTTTATCAAAAACATCATCTAAAGCACTAATAAAAATAACGGGAATGGTGCATAGAACTTCATCTGCTTTCAGAGATCTACAAACTTGATAGCCATCCATTTCTGGCATCTTGATATCTAAAAGAATGATATCTGGTTGCTTCACTTTTACTGTTTTTAGTGCCATTCGTCCGCTTGTGACGCTGCGAACAGTATAGCCAAGTTTAACCAGAAAATCACTTAATAAATGTAAATTTTTGGGACTATCGTCTACTAGGAGAATATTACCTTTATTTTCCTTATCAGAATCAAGATTCATTGCTTCTCAGGGGTTCGGCTAAATCAACCAATTCCTCAAATTCAAATTGACGAGCAAGTTTTGTTAAAGATTGAATTAAAAAAGTTTCTGTTTTAGGAATATCTCTAATTAATTTTATGACCCGATTAGTATTTGCTTCTAAAGCAGCTTCGTAGAATTGATTAATCCATTCTTGAGACATACAAATGAGATTGTTGGATGTTAAAGGATTTTTTTCTGTTGATTCCAAGTTGGAATAATTATTTTCAGCAAATATATATTTGACACCAAGATGTTTGGCTAGTGTATCAAAAATTGTCTGTTCTGCAAAAGGTTTGCGGAGAAAGTCATCACACCCGGCTGAAAGGACGATCGCTTTTTCTTCTTCTAAAACACTCGCCGTCAGAGCAATTATAGCTGTAGCATTCCCCTTGGTAGTGGACTTGATATATTTTGTAGCTTCGTAACCGTCCATCACAGGCATTCGCATATCCATCCAAATCAGGTGGGGTTCCCATTCATTCCAAATAGCGATCGCCTCTTTGCCATTACTAGCTTCTTTCATCTCAAACCCTAACGGTTGTAAAAGTTTAATTAATAATTGACGATTAATCGGTTTATCATCTACTATTAATAGTTTATATATAGGTTGTCCTGGTGCAAGTTCTAATACTTTGGGATGTACTTCTAAAGTATTGCTATTAGTTTTTTGACCTAATTTTGCTTGAATATAAAATTTAAAAGTTGTTCCTACTCCTAATTTACTTTCAACAGAAATATCTCCTCCCATTAATTGAATAAACTTGTGACTAATTGCTAAACCTAAACCCGTTCCTTCTTGGGATTCTTTTCCAGCTTGTGCTTGAGAAAAAGCATTAAATAGTTTGGGTAATTCTGCAGCTGCAATCCCTACTCCTGTATCACAGACTTGAAAACCAAGAGTTAAAATATCTGTGATTTCTTCACTAGTATTATTTACTGTTAAACTAATTGTTCCTTTTTGAGTAAATTTAATGGCATTACTAATCAAATTAATTAATACTTGCCGGAGTTTTAATTCATCTGTGCAAATATAACATGGGACATTTTCACTACGTTGAAATATTAAGTTTAAGCCTTGATTACTTCCCTGTAAATATAGCATATCTTCTAAATCATCCAGCAAACGATACAGGTCAAAGTCTCTGGGATTAAGAGTAGTTTTACCCGCTTCTATTTTTGATAAATCGAGAATATTATTAATGAGCGTGAGTAAATAATCACCACTATGATAAATGATCCCGGCATTTTCATAATGCTCAGTAGGTAAGTTGTTAGCGCGTAACATTAATTGAGAAAAACCTAGAACAGCATTGAGGGGCGATCGCAACTCATGACTCATATTAGCAATAAATAAACTTTTAGCTTGATTTGCTACTTCGGCTTTTTCTTTAGCAATGGCTAACTCTGCTGTTCTCTCCTGTACCCGTTGTTCCAAAGTTTCAAAAGATGTTTGTAACTGAAGTGCCATATTATTAAACGATTTTGCCAGTTGACCTATTTCATCTTTTGATTTATTTTTGGCGCGGATATCTAAGTTACCTGCGGTAAACTGGAAAACTATATTGGTAAGGTAAATTATTGGCTTTGTTAACAGTTGCCCAATGGCAAAAGCGATAATTGTTACTACTCCTGCAATAAATGCAAATAGAAAAATTGCATCACGAATTTGCTTTTCTACAGGTGCTAGGGCAACAGCAAGGGGTCGTGCAAACAATACAGACCAAGGTTTATATTGCAAACGAGCGATCGCAATCAGATTAACCTGATTACCTGTTGCTGACAAAGATGCAATTAAATACGATTGTTTATTATCCAATGCTTGTTTAAGTTTTAACTCATTAGTTGCCAATTGTTTGACAGAATAATTAGGCAAACGACCTTCCTGTTGCAGTTGATTTACAACATCGTCAGGCAGAGGTACAATTGATTTAAAAAGCAGTTTTGGTGCAGTGCTATGTGCCAGATAAATATTATTTTCATCTAAAAGAATAGCAAAAGATTTTGCCCCAGCCCGTTCACTTTGTCGAGTTACTAACTGCTGAACAACAGTCGCATTATATGAAACACGCAATATACCTAATATATCTCCCTTGGCATTGCGAACCGGACTGCTAAAAAAGAGGGTAATCAGATCGGGAATTGTCGGCGATCGCTTCATACTAGAAACAAAGGAGAAACCAGTTTGTAGTGGTTTTTTAAAATAATCTTGAACTGATTCATCTTTGCCAATATTTAGTGTGCGTGTATCCAATACATTTTTACCGTTTAAGTCGAGCAAAGCATAAGAGAGAACATTGAGCATATCTTTGCGACTGAGACGGATTAATGTTTCTGTCGCCAATTGCATTTCGGGGCTGTCATCTCGCTGTTTTGGATTTAAGCTGAGATAGCGTGCCAAACCTGGTAAAATCGCCTCTACGCGCACCGCATTGAGATTTCCATCAATAAAGGCATCTATTCTGTTAGCAGTTTCGTTAGCCGCCGCAGATAGGGCTTGTCGGGCGTTGTCAGTTAGTGCTTTTTCGGTTGTCTGTTTGTTGACAAATGCCAATAACAGTAATGGAATCAAAGCAACAACCAGAAACCAAGCGATTAACTTTGTACGGATGCCGCCCAAAAAGGAGTGCTGCATAGTTTCAAACTAGGGGGGAGAGTTCAAGAAGGAAGAATTGAACAAACTTTTTAGCTCAGGAATACGCGTAATGTTTCCAGAGCGAATAAAAAACTCTGCATATATCTTGGCAGTTTTATAAATGGAGTTAGGGTTGCTATATTGAAAATATTTTTGATTTTCACCTAAATCAGTTAAGTTTATTCCCTCTAGAGAGAGAGTATTAATCGGAATTTTTAACACTTTGCTGATGATAGCTTTTCCTTCCTCAACATTTGCTTTCCAGTAGGTTGAGGCTTGCAGCCATCCTTGCACAAAAGCACGAATTTCTTCGGGGCGATCGCGGATTGTCTCACCACGAAAGATAATCAAATCTAAAATCAAGCCAGGGTTTTTTTTGCTAGTAAATAGGATATTTCCCCCTAATTTCATTGCTTCAGAGAGATAGGGCTGCCAAGTGTGTCCGGCTTGAATCGTATTATTTTTCAGGCGTTGAGGAATTTCTAAAGCCTCCAATTGAACCAAGTTCACATCATCACTGGTTAAGTTAGCAGTTTTCAACATTTCAGTCACGAAAACTTCGCTAAAACCGCCTAGATTTGCACCCAGTTTTTTCCCTTTCAAATCAGCGACAGTTTTAATTTTTGATTGGGCGACTACCACATCTGCTCCTATTGATTCATCTATAACGATCGCGCTTTGTATATCTGGATTTGTGGCACTCAAGATGATCAAATTTCCCAAGGACGATGTAATCCCATCATACTTACCTGCATTGAAGTTTGCTTGTTCCAATTGAGCGTATTGTTTATGAATTAGTTCCACATCTACCCCTTGGGCTTTGAAGAATCCTTTTTCTTGAGCAATGATACCTGGAAGCTCTCCCACAAAAGATGCAAATACCACTTTCAATGGAGGGCGTTTTACTTCAGTTGGTACTGAAGTATTACAAGCAAGTAGTAAACAGGCGGTAATGAGGAAAATACTAATGTATCTGAGTAGTTTAAGCATAGGATTTTTGATATTTTTTAATTATTGTTAATCAAAGATTTAGCTAAATAAACTCATTGATCAAATTTAGATTGTGGTGCAAATTTCGTCAGGGATTGTATTAAAAGAGTTTTGGTTGTTGGAATTGCTTCAAGATTTAGAGATTCTGACCGCAAGAGCAGCTTGAGAATTTTATTCACAGGTATTGTTTTGCAACCGTCCCAACAATGGATTATGGTTCAAATCAATGAAAAAGGCTGTAATTGCAAACAGAGCGATCGCTCTTTTCCAGTGTTATACCAGTGTTATATTAGTCTTTAAATAATCCCGCACCCAATCACAGCTGTATGCCACACTGTCCCGCTCGTGAAGTGTCTTGTAGAATAAGACGGTGAAGAATGGCTATGCAGTAAATGCGATGCCTACGGGGGGCTACGCCTACGCAGATGGAGAAACGACGGCACAATGGTTTGCCTTTCGCAAAGACTATGATTTACTGATTTTAGATTGGTTGTTGACCAAAGTCAGTGGGTTGATTAAATCCGCTAAATTTCTCAAAGCAATTTCGTCTTTGTCTAACCATCGCTAACCTTGACCCGGAAAACATGGCAGATTACTTGAATAAGTACCAAAAGTCTGACAGGAAAACCATACTAATGAGAATTTGGACTACTACTGCTGTGCTAGCTGCTTTTTGGCTAATATCTGGGGTCATCGGTTCTGAGCCAATCAACGCTACTTCTGTTTTGGTAGAAAATGCCATATCATCTCCGGCGCCAACGAATGCAAAACAGATTACTGTCAGTAACACCGAGTTTGGTCTGAAGAGAGTTGACTCCAAAGGAAACGTTACCATTTTCCAGACAACAAGAGTGCCACTTCAGGAGGGAAATACTTACGGGTGGCGGATTAAACTCAAAAACTACCAAGGTGAAGTGAAATGGCGTGAAGTCTTGCATTTACCAAAACCTCCAGAAACTTGGGGAACAGATAATGGTGAAGATTTCTCAATATCAGCAGACGGTAAGACATCTGTAACACGGCGCACACAGTCGGCTCCAGAAGGTATAATTGAAAATTTTTGGACGATCGCTCCTGGCGATCCAGTTGGTAAGCATAGAATAGAAGTCTATATTGATAACCGTTTGATCGGTACTTTTCAGTTTGAAGTTATTCCAGTTAAGTAGAGATGAAGGGCATTGGGCATGGGGAAGAGGACAAGGGGACAAGGAGAATTGGGGACAAGGGGAAAAACTTGTTGCAAATTCTCACACCTTGTCTCCCTTGCTCCTCTGCTCCTCTGCTCCCTGCTCCCTGCTCCCTGCTCCCTGCTCCCCTAAAACTGAGGAGTATCTTAGAGATAGAAGTTTGATACTTGTTAGGTGGCGATCGTGAATACAGAGCAATTCCTGCGATTGATGGAAAAGCAGCGCTCATGCGCTCAGACACTATCAAAAGGGCTGCAAGCAATGTGGTATGACAACAAGGGTGATTGGAACAAAGCTCATGAAATAGTTACAGATGCCAGCGATGCTGATAGTGCCTGGGTTCATGCTTACCTGCACCGCAAAGAAGGCGATTTGAACAATGCCCATTTCTGGTATCAACGCAGTGGTCAGCCAGAATTTTCAGGAGAATTAAGCCAGGAATGGGAACAAATAACTTCTCTATTGCTAAAGAAGGTCAACGTGACGCATGAATGCTGAAGAATTAAAAAGACGTTTTGCCGCAGGAGAAAGATATTTTCCAGCCGTCAACTTGAGTCGGGACAAGCTGATTGGAGCCGATTTACCTGGAATTAATTTATGGGGATCTGACTTGAGTGGAGTTAACTTAGCTAAAGCTAAACTCTGGGGAGCAGATTTGAGTAGAACTAACTTAGCCAAAGCGAATTTGACTAGAGCTAATTTGAGCGGTGCCAATCTGAATGAAGCAAATCTCCGAGGAGCAAAACTCAACTATGCCAAGTTGTATGGAGCGAATCTGACTGGCGCTTACTACGATGAAAGTACGCGCTTTTCTAGAGGTTTTGACCCCATTAGTAGAAATATGCAGAAGGTGTGAAGGGGATTGGGGACTGGGGACTGGGGGAGATGAGGGAGCAGAGGAGCAGGGAAGCAGTTGCAGTAAGTTTTTCCTTTCTGCCCCCGTGCACCTCTGCCTCTTGTGCCCAATGCCCAATCCCCAATGCCCAATCCCCAATGCCCAATCTCCTTTAAATAACTGACACATGTTGATGTGAACCATCCAACATAGACGATATCAACATTTGTTCAAAGACTTTGGAAAGAGCAGTTTGAAAACGCTGACGATGCTTGATTTTGAAAAAAGGCCGAACTATTTCTGCGTAGGCGTAGCCCGTCGTAGACATCGCACTGTTGCCTTCTCGGTTATCAATAACTCGAATTGCCCGCAGAGTCCCCAACTGGATTTCTTTTTTTACCATCAACTCAGAAATTCCAGTTGCGCCTACGCCATTTTCAATCGCGGCTTTTGCCATCTCACCACTAGCAAACACTAAAATTACATTCAGTTCGCTGAGGTTGATCCCCCAATTTTGCAACGCTTCCTCAAACCTTTGCTGTGTACCAGATTCCCGCACCCGCATCACCCAAGGAGTCTGAGTTAGTTGGCTTAAATCAATTTCTCCCCACTCAAACCAAGGGTGTTTTTGACCAACCACAATTTGCAAGCGATCGCTCGCCACTATTTCGTATTCTAGAGTATTCTGAAGTGCTGGCTTCACATCTCCTTCTACCAAACCTAAATCAAACTGTCCCATCGCTGTGCCGACACAAATCGTTTCTGCATTGGCAAGGGTACAGTCAATCTGGATATCAGGATATTGGCTCTTAAACTCACTGATCTTACTTGGTAGCCAGTAGTTGCCAATTGTCAGACTCGACCCTAATTTCAATTCACCCCGTTGCAGATTGTTCAATTCTCGCAATCCCCTTTCTGTCAAGGAAACTTGATCGAGAATTTTTTGCGCTTCCACTTGCAGTAATTTACCCGCTTCAGCAATCTCGATATGGCGACCAATCCGATGGAACAGTTTCACTCCGTATTCTTGCTCTAGGTTGTGGATTGCTGCACTGACGGCAGGTTGTGTAATATAAAGCTCCTCTGCTGCGCGAGTAAAGTGTAAGTTCTCTGCCACAGCCAGAAATATTTTTAGCTGCTCAAGCGTCATTCCTGCCATTTATCGTATCCCTAAAACTTGGTGTCAAAATTTTAATCACTTTCATTTATCATTTTGACAAATAAAAGCATTTGATTCTATCGGTTAGTTTGACTAAAGTATAAATCAAAGCTTCGGCACGGACTCAAACGGCCAAGTAGAGAGCGGAAGAAGCAGGGAAAGCAGAGGGAAAATAACCAATGCCCTATGCCCTATGCCCAAGCATGAACATAAGGACATCAACAAATGAACGATTTAGTAACTGCAATTACCACAGGAATTACCGCATTCACTGCTACCAACATTGATGATATTGTCATTCTGACGTTGTTTTTTTCACAAATAAGTAAAACGTTTCGCAGTCGTCACATCCTTGCTGGTCAGTATCTCGGTTTTGCGGCATTGATCGTTGCTAGCCTTCCCGGTTTCTTCGGTGGACTAATCATACCGCAGGACTGGATTAGACTACTTGGTTTTATGCCAATAATCATTGGTGTGAGCAGTTTACTAAAACGCGAAGAGGATTCACCAGAGGAAGCCGAAGAAGAAACCGAGCCATCTTGTCCCTCTATAGTTAGTAGTTTTCTCTCTCCGCAAACTTGTAATGTCGCTGCGATCGCCTTTGCCAATGGCAGTGATAATATCAGTGTCTATGTACCCCTGTTTGCCAACTCAGAATTAGATAGTCTGCTGGTAATACTAAGTGTATTTTTTACTCTAGTGGGTGTATGGTGTTATACCGCTTACAAGTTAACCTACTTGCCTGCGATCGCCAACTTTTTAACTGAAAATGGCAATACTTTTGTACCTTGTATTTTGATTGGTTTGGGCGTGTTTATTGTCACAGAAAATGTTACTTGGACTCTTTTATCTGTAGTTTCTAGTTATATATTCTCATTAATTTTAGGTTTCAATACTCAGCCATCAAGTGAAGAACAAGAAAAATTAATTGTCTAAAAGAAGTACATCATGAATTCACAACCGCAAAATATTTCACCCATCAACAGGAATCAAAACATGAAAATCTGGAAATCTCTGCTAATTCTCTTCATGATTGTCGCTAATTTGGCCTTTGCTCAACCTTCTTTTGCTGATAGACCAAAATTTAGCAAAAACCCTGATTACGTCGAAGTTACTAAAGCACTTAATGAACTAACTAAGGCCAAAGAAGCCCAAACTCAAGTAGAAGGTAGCACACCAGAGGAAATTCAGCAGAAAATCGATGAGTTAACATTCCAAAAATATGCTTTAGAGACGGGAATCAATTGGGGTCAATGCGAAAACAAAACAGGTAAGACCATAGCAGTATATGGCAAAAGACCAAATGAGGAAGAGGATGAAGATGCCATGTACGAGAACGGTCTATATTTTCTAGCTGATGGTCAGTCTACTAAAAATAACTGGGATTGTGATGGCTTCTATTTGCCAAATGATGCCACAATTACAGGTTTAACCGCAGACGGACAAGCTCAAGAATTTGCAGAGGCAGTAGCTATTAAGATACCTGATGGCAGTAAGTTAGCAATTAAGAGTAATCCTGATACTGCTGCAATTGAAATCAACATTCCTAATGCTCAAATTGTCAAAGCTAATGAGGTTAACTGGTTTATTCCGAATGTCTCACAGGCTACAATAAATACACGTGTCCCCAATGCGCCTACCATGAAGTCTTAAATCATTGAACTTTAAACAGTTACTAGGTATATGGTAAGAAATTTGGACTTGTAACTGTTTATAGATTTTTCTCAATTTCAACAGGGTAACAGCCAATTTCAGAGAAAAACAGGACAAACACTGGTGAAAATCTCTCTGAAATTGGCTGTTTTCGTTATGAATCCTTATTACTTACATTTGCTCTATAAAATCAATTACGAATTCCGAATTATTTGGTCAGGCTTGTTTTATTTCGATATCTGCATTAAAATAAATTTTGGAAAAATGTACAATCACAACAAGCATATTTCAGTAGCGCAACTATTGCGCTCGCTGCAAGTTATTTGGAAAGAGATTTCCTACTACCTGCGCATTTTTTTGACAAAAGCTGCTTTGGGGATAAGGGTGTTATTGATGCAGTTAAAATTGAAACCTACAGAAGAAGATAAAGATAAAAAAAAGCCAGGACGATTAAATCCGTCCAGAATCCGAGATCACTTGGCAAATGAGCGTACCTACCTCGCTTGGATGCGGACAGGGATTGCTCTTTTAGGTTTTGGTGTCGTCATCGTGCGTTTGCGTGCCTTCCAAGTACCTTTGATACCCCGTCCTGGTAACGGCTGGAAGTTAGGTTTAGTCTTCTCGCTGGTGGGTTTAATTACGGTATGGCTCTCAACAGGACACTATTTTGCTGTCCGTCGTGATATCGAAGAAGATACTTACGAACCAACAGACCGATGGGTGTTACTGTTCAGTCTCGCTGTGATGATTCTCGGCGCTGGAGTAATCTATTTTGTTTTTACAACTTCTTTAGATCCATCAAGTCCACTTATCCCTGAGTAATAAGATTTTTAAAATCGCACCTTATACAACTCGAATAATTCCCCTGATTTATGCGTTACAACTTTAGCACCAGCGGCCTTAATCGTTTTTTCCCACTTAGCCAAAGGCTCTAAAAAGACTTCAGCCCCTAAATAGGTTTCCAGAACTGCCCAATCTTCCGATAAAGGCTGTTCTGGATTGAGAACGTCAAATACAAAATGTCCACCTGGTTTTAACACCCGCTTGACTTCTGCTAGTACAGCATCCCAATATTCCAGGGGAAAATAGCAGCTAAATCCTGTGGCGATCGCCAGGTCAAACTGCTCTGATGAATAGTTTAACTGATGAGCTGCTCCCAACTCAACACCTTTGAACAACTTAGAATTCAACTGTGGCCCACGAGAATTTAGGGTATCGCGTGCCACATTACTGATTTCTTGCCCATGAAAAAAAGCTTGCCAATCCCGCCAAGGATAGATTAAAAAGCTGATACCACAGCCAATATCTATACAGTGTTGGTTTTTTTGAGGTTTAGCAATTTCCCAAAAAGGTGAAGCAATTCTCCCTGAGAAACTTCCAGCAATCCACTCGTGGAATATCGGCATCGCCTGTACTTCTGCTGGGAGTTCAAAGGTTTCACGTTGATATTCTCGGTTAAAGCGATAGGCTATTTGGGCTAATCTTTCGTCCCAGTTGGTTGATTTGGGTGAACTAAAAAGATTTTGAAACTGAGAATCGGGCTTTTTAGACATTTAGATTTTTGCTACTCTTTCTAAGGATTGTAGTCAAATTCGCAAAGCGATCGCCTACGGCGGGCGGGTACACTATCGCACCCCCATCCAATCTCCTCTAAGGTTTGTCCGAAGTCATTGGTACTAATCACCAATGACCAATGACCAATGACCAATGACCAATGACCAATGACCAATGACTAATGACTACTACTCAACTTTTTCATACCAGATACCTACTTTCTCAAAAGCACCATAAGCAAGCTTCAGAAAATTCACTATTCTCTGTTTCCCAATTATCCCAAATTCTTTATACTCTCTAGCCTCTGCAAAAGTCAGGCGATTTTGGTCAATTATGTTTCTTTCTCTGTATGCTAACTTTGGAAAATCTATAACTTTTATGTGATATTTATTGACTATGTTTTGATAGTTAGAGTCTAAGTCTAGATGCTCCCAATCATCACACAGCCCTAAATTCCTCACCAGAATATGAGGGATTCTCTCACCGTAAGTATTCACTGACTGAGCAAATAGGTTGATACTGTCGTATCCTCCTGTTGATACAAACCATTTGCAAAATATCACTCCCTGCGAACTTCCTAGTTCAAGTAATTGATTAGATTCAATCCACTCTTGTACTGCTCTATGCGATTGTGCGGCTAAATTCACAATTACTGGCTTCTCTATCGCCCACTCAAATATTCTATCTGCCTTATTTGCCTGTCGTTCATTCTCGCTAAACACAGCATATTTACATATCTCCTTATATACCCCTGCTACATCTGGATTCGATCTATCTGTCTCCACTGGTACAAATGGGATTCTCTTATCCAGACAATACTGAATCATTGTCCTGGCAAAGAGAGACTTTCCTACCCCGCCTTTTTCACCATCCACAAAATGAATCGTCGGCATTACAGCCACCTCTAATAGTTATTAAAGTCTGATATATCTTTCCCAAACTAAGAACTTTTTGGCCATTGTCCCCAAGTATTTTGGTGGTTTTATGAGAAAGTATAACCGTGATTTGGATATAGTTTTCCAACAGTCTCATTTTACACATGCAAAGTCCGTCTGCGCGGATTAATACCAATCTTAAAAAAGAATGCGACAAATAGACCATTTAGTAGAGACACGATTCATCGCGTCTTTACCCAAGGATGTGTTGTAATTTGGTATAAAAACCGTTTTCAGACATTATTTACGACAAGAATAAGGAATTTTTAGAAGAAACTGCTTTGGGATGTTGTTTAAAATAAGCCTGGAGTTACTTGCAAATTAACACTATGGCAGAAATTCAGTTGGCGATCGCGGGAGAAGATGCGATCGCAGCGACAGAGGCGCTTTTGGCAATTCCTGGTATATCTGGTAACTATGCAGTGAGTTCAGATGCACCGGAAAGAGAAGGAGTAACAGCAACAGTTGCTACTATCGTTGGTATTGTTGGGGGTGCGATCGCCATTGCTGAACAAATCCGCAAGTGGTATCAAGAGTATAAAGCCAAACAGTCTGGTAAAAGAATTGAAAAGGTGTTGATTGTCGGGCGCAATGGTAGGCGACTTCTTTTAGAGGATGCAACCCTGGAAGAGATTCGCCAAATTTTAGAATCGTAGAGACGAAATTGGGGGTGGTAGACTTGGGGTAAATACTAAAGTCTCAAGATTGAGAACGTGCAAACCCTCCACCTCGACCTCAAACCAGTTGATGAGAATTACGTAGAGTTACGTTACTTTATTGATAATCCAAACCAGTATGAAAAGCGATCGCTTCCTCTATCAGAAATCGCCGACTTGATTAAGTTGGCGGAACGAGATTATTACGTTGCAGATTTACCAGAGGATTATACGGTAACTGGGCGGCGGTTGTATAACTGGTTGGATGGGAGCGATCGCTGGCTGCAACCCTTGTTAGATAAGCATCGAGGGGAGGGGATTGTTTTGGCGATCGCAACCGCAGGAAAACTTGCTTATCTCCCTTGGGAAGTGCTGCACGATGGCACTAACTTTTTGGTTGAGCAGGCTATTGTCCCCGTGCGCTGGGTGTCCAATAGCGCGGTAAAAAAATTAACTATTGACGGGGAACCTGAAAACCGGGCGCTGCAAGTTTTGTTTATGGCAACTTCGCCCCTGGATGTCAAACCTGTGCTGGATTTTGAGGGAGAAGAAGCACGGATTTTGGAGGCGACAAAGCGGCAACCTTTAGCGCTGACGGTGGAAGAAAGCGGCTGTTTGTCGGAGTTGGGTTATTTAGTCGATGGTTACGACAGGGAATATTTTGATGTTTTACACCTGACGGGTCATGCTACTTTTCAGGATGGGCAACCTCGCTTCATTACAGAAACCGAAATCGGTGAAGCTTTTTATGCGAGTGCTGGGGATATCGCTCAAGAATTACAATTTCGACTGCCTAAACTCATCTTCCTGTCTGGGTGTCGCACTGGGCAAGCTGGCAATTCGGGATCTGTGCCGTCAATGGCTGAAGAATTGCTGAAATCTGGTGCAAAAGCGGTTTTGGGTTGGGGTCAAAAGGTTTTAGATCCTGATGCTACAGCCGCAGCTGCCGCACTATATCAAGAATTGTCAGCCGGAAAGCAAATCACCGAGGCTGTTGCTAGTACCTACCAAGCATTAATCAAGAACAAGGCGCGGGATTGGCATTTGTTGCGGCTGTATGCAGCAGGTAATTTACCAAGTTCATTAGTTACACCTTTGCGGACTCGTGGACGGAAACCAGCACCACTGCCTTCTGTTACTACCCGGTTTTTGGACTCTGCGGGTAAGGTGAAAGTCGCGACGCGGGAGAGTTTTGTTGGTCGTCGCCGTCAATTGCAAAGTTGTTTGCGAGTGCTGACACAATCAAGCGATGAAGTGGGGGTGTTGATTTATGGTATGGGCGGTTTGGGTAAAAGTAGTTTAGCAGCTAGGCTGTGCGACAGACTGCCGAATTTTGAGCGCGTTGTCTGGGTGGGAAGAATCGATGAAGGTAGTTTAGTAAGTTGCTTGGCGGAAAAGTTGGATGACAACGAACAACGCAAAAGCCTACAAAATTACGAAGAAGAATTGAGATTTCGGCTGCGGCGAGTTTTCCAGCAGTTACATGAAGAAGCAAAGCCGTTTTTGTTGGTGCTGGATGACTTTGAACTCCATTAAAGAGTCTTTGAACTCCATTAAAGAGTCTTTGATACTCATTAAAGAGTCTTTGAACTCCATTAAAGAGTCTTTGATACTCATTAATGAGCCTTTGAACTCCATTAAAGAGTCTTTGATACTCATTAATGAGCCTTTGAGCTTCATTAAAGAGTCTTTGAACTCCATTAAAGAGTCTTTGATACTCGTTCACCAGTTTTTTAGGCTTGTGCCTTGGTTGTCGGAGATTGCGATCGCCATAATTCACCCCAAAGCACATCCTAAATCAAAGAATCTGGATCTGCACTAAGCGCTCTGAGACATTCTGCTAGCATTTCCAGTGATTTTCTTTACCTTCATGGAAGCAGCAAACATACTTAATTAGTAAACGTAATATTCTGAGTAAAAGGCTCATCTAAATGAGCCTTTTAACAGAGAAAGGAGATATTAGCCTAAATCGAAAAGCAAGATTTCGCCGCCGATATTAGTACTAATTTCTAGCTGTTCTTCGCCGTTGATTTGTACACCATCACCGGCTCTGAGTTCTTCACCATTTAAGTTGACTATGCCTTGGGCTATTTGTAACCAGGCATAGCGACCGGGTTTGACTTGATAATTAACAACATCACCTGACTCTAAAACAGATGTGTATAAATCAACATCTTGGTAAATTGTCACAGCACCATCACGTCCATCTTTTGCAGCGATTAAGCGAAGTTTGCCGCGCTTTTCTTCTAAAGGAAAAGCTTTTTGTTCATATCTTGGTGCTAACCCTTCTCGCTCAGGAAGAATCCAGATTTGTAGCAAGTGTAATGGTTCTGTTGGTGAGGGATTAAATTCACTGTGGCTGATTCCAGTTCCAGCACTCATAATTTGGGCATCACCAGGGCGAATCACCGAGCCAGTACCCAAGCTGTCTTTATGCTCTACAGCACCTTCTAAGACATAAGTGAGGATTTCCATGTCACGATGGCTGTGGGTAGGGAATCCAGCACCGGGGGCGATGCGATCGTCGTTAATTACCCGCAGAGAGCGAAATCCCATGCGGTTGGGATCGTAAAAACTACCGAAAGAAAATGTGTGATAACTATCGAGCCAGCCCATTTTAGCGTGACCACGGGCATTGCGATCGTGAATTAAGTGAGTAATTGTATTTTGAGACATAAATTTACCTCGTTGTTAATTGTTTTTAGAAGATTTTAGAATTCAAAACTTAGACTTCTGATTGATTAGACCTAATTTGTAACTATTTAAATAGTAAAGTATATACATATAAAATGAAAAGTACGCACTTAAAAGTGGCGTACTTACCAAAAAGATACTGTGAAATTTGACAGATATTTTGAAGTGAATAAAATACACTTTTTGAAAACTAAATTACTGCATTTTCAAGTTTTGCACAACAAGATTAGCTGCTAGTGGTGTGGCAAGGATAATAATTGTGCATTAAACCAATTCGCAATTCGCAATTACGTGTTGTAACGGGGATTTAGACCCCGCCACAACACTTGCGGCTTGATAGAAGCCGGGGATTTAAACCCCTACACTTTGTTAAATGTCAATACGGTTCAGTTAAGGCTAAAACCCTTTATGAAATCAATTTTTTAACGTAGACGCATTCGCGGAGCGTCTCGTAGAGAAGCGGCTTGGCGAAGGCTACCACAGAGGCGCAGAGAACACAGAGAGAAGTCTGAGCGGCGGCTTCCGCCGTTGGCGCAGCCCGCCGCAGGCATCAGAACTTCGGCAGAGAGAAGGAAGAAATGCTTAACTGAACTGTATTGCATTAAATGTAGGTTGGGTTGAGCAACGCGAAACCCAACATCAATCGGAGTGTTGGCTTTCGTTCCTCAACACAACCTATAAATTTTTTTGCAACTTTTTAGCTGTGTCACACTAATAAGGTGCATTAAACTTTAGTCTAATGCACCCTATTAGTAAATCAAGTATCTCTCAAAAGTGCTTATTTGACAGCAGCAGGGATCTTTTGAGTTTTAGTAGTACCCGCTTTGCCATTCTCTGCCTTAATTTCTGCTACTTGCAGATGAGCTTCTAAGAACCAGAGTCGTTTGTCAATGGTGCGAGAAATTTCGGTGTAAAGGTCAGCGGTATCAAGATCGCCTAATTCATCAGTTTTATCGATCGCATCCCGGAGATGTTTAGCATAGGATGCAAAGCGATCTGCCAAGGCTGTCACATGGTCTTTACCATCCAAAATATCTAAGGGGTATTCTGGCAGGATCGAATTACTAGCTGCGGCGCGGACTGTTCCAAAAGCGTATCCGCCTAAAGCTGTGACGCGTTCAGCTATCAAATCGATGAACTCTTCTAATTCCCCGGCAATTTCATCAAATAATAGGTGTAGCTGATAGAAGTCAGTTCCTTTTACATTCCAGTGGGCTTGCTTTGCTTGGGTTTTTAGATCCGAAGTGGCTGCCAAGCTTTGGTTGAGAAGTACCACGATTTGCACTCGCGCTTCAGCGGGAATGTCAATACGAGTGGGGTACAAACGTGATGTAATAGTGTTGTCGCTCATAGTTCTACGTTAATGCCTTTTGCATCTAACTTTACAGATTTTCGTTGCCTGTGCGAAACTCTCTGACGACAGATTATATTAACGGCTGAATGTGTTACTGTTTATGACTATTGGTCATATACGATGGTTTTCTATGGTATTGAATGTACCACCAAAAAGGCGATCGCGAATGACATCATTGTGCAAAAAGTCATGGGGAAAACCTAGTTCAATTTGACTGACTTCATCTAACCGTTGCAGATGTTCTGGCGAGAGGCTGACATCTAAGGAAGCTAAGTTATCTTGAAACTGAGTTAATTTACGTGCCCCAACAATCGGAATAATCACACCACTTTGAGCGCGTAACCAAGCTAATGCTACCTGTGAAGGTGTATGGCCAATTTCTGCTGCAACTTCACTGACAACTTGCGCAATCGCTAAATTCTTTTCAGAAACTTCTCCCCCTAAACTCGCTACTCGCCCTTGTTCGCCGCCTTCTTGACTGGGTTTGTTATACTTTCCTGTCAGCACTCCACCACCCAAGGGCGACCACGGTGTTACTGCTAAATCGAAGGCTTTAGCCATCGGAATCAAGTCCCGTTCTGGTGTTCGCTGAATCAAACTATACTCAATTTGCAGGGCGACAAACTGCGTCCATCCTTGGTAATGGGCGATGGTATTTGCTTGGGAAACGATCCAAGCGGGTGTGTCAGAAATGCCGATGTAAAGTACTTTACCTTGACGCACGACATCATCGAGCGATCGCAAGACTTCTTCAAGCGGTGTTGTGAAATCCCAAGCGTGCAACCAGAATAAATCAATGTAATCAGTATTCAGCCGTTTCAGGCTACCTTCCAAAGACTGAATTAAATTCTTGCGATGGTTTCCACTGGCGTTAGGATCGCCCTTCTTCTCATTCATCTGCAAGGGAAAGGAATATTTTGTCGCAACTACAAAGCGTTCCCGTTCTTTAGCAATCAACTCGCCGACAATTTTTTCACTGCTACCATCGGTATAACCGTTGGCGGTGTCAATGAAATTTCCCCCTGCTTCTACATAGCTATCAAAAATTTTCCGACTTTCGTCAACAGATGCACCCCAACCCCAATCTTCACCAAAGGTCATGGTTCCCAAGGAGAGTTCAGAGACTCTTAACCCGCTTTTGCCCAAGAGTTTATATCTCATGAATATTTTCTCATTAATGAAAAAACTAAGCAAATACCATTCCAAAGGCATGATACTTCAGATCCCCGACTTCTTAAAGAAATCGGGGATCTGGCTTCGCTACAATAAGCCTACATCAAGTCAAAACAAGACCTATGGTTGATAAAGGCTCATGATACAGAGCAACTAAATTTATTAATGGGAATTATTAATTTTGAATTTGGAGCGTTCGCGTAGCGTCTCGCAGAGAAGCGACGTGACCTACACCTCACCTAAATTACTTACCTTTGAGGAATTTATCGCTCAATATGGTGATAATACACGCTACGAATTAATCGATGGACAACTAAGAGACATGGAACCTACAGGCCCACACGAAGCTGTTGCAGGTAGTATTGCTGGTAGAATCTATGTCGAAATTTTTAATTCTAATTTCAACTGGCTAGTTCCAAAAACTTGTCTGATTAAACCACCTGCATCTGAAGCCACAGCACTGCGTCCTGATGTAATTGTTTTAGATAAAGCAGAACTTAGTAAAGAACCACTCTGGCAAAAAGAACCGATTATTTGTAACGGCAATACAATTAAACTTGTTGCTGAAGTTGTGAGTACTAATTGGCAAGACGATTATGCAAGAATTGTGGAAGAATACGCTTTTCTTAACATTCCAGAATATTGGATTGTAGACTTTCGAGGTTTGGGTGGTTTGCAGTTTATCGGCAATCCCAAACAACCCACATTTACTGTTTGTCAGTTAGTTAACGGTGTATACCAGCAGCAACAATATCGCTTAGGAGATACTATTTCTTCTGATGTCTTGCCAAATTTACAACTTAAGCTAGACGACATTATGCATATTTAAATTGGGGATTGAGGCTAGGAATGAATCGGTGAGGTAAGAGCGATCGCTATCATTTTCTAAGCTAGAATACCAAAGTTGTGTTTTAGACACATCCAACAATTCAATTGCTAAAGAGCGATTATTTTTATGAATTACTACGTAATCTACGACGGAAATTGTAATCTCTGCGTTTCCTTAGTGCGATCGCTAGAAACCTTAGACCAAGGAAAGTTGTTTCGCTACAGTCCGATGCAAGATGAGCAGACACTTTTACAGTGGGGAATTACAGCCCAAGATTGCGAACAAGGGATGATTTTAATTGATGGCAATCACCCTCAAAGACGTTGGCAAGGCAGTAATGCAGCAGAAGAAATTGGGCGGTTGTTGCCAGCAGGAAGTATATTTGTAGACGCTTATCGAGCATTACCGGGGATAAAATGGGCAGGCGATCGCTTTTACGAACAAATCCGCGATAACCGCTATGCAATCTTTGGTAAACGTTCTAATACCTATGAATCATCGTACTGTGTTGATGGTAGCTGCAAGCCGTAGGTAGTACGGCATGGGGCATTGGGCATGGGGCATTGGTTATTCTCCTAGTACCCACTCCCCACTCCCCACTCCCCTGCCTCCCCTGCTCCCCTGCCTCCCCACTCCCTCTGCTCCCCTGCCTCTTTGGTCATTAGATAGAATTTTTTCTGGTCAAAAATCCGCCTCCAGATGCTAGCGAAAAGTCTGGTAGACCAACCATTATGCTATCTGGCGTGTTTGTAAACATTGTGCAATCAATGACATTTGCGATCGCGCCCTAATTTGGCACAACAAACTGAACTGATGGGAGGATACTGCGTGAAAATTGGTGCTCAATACTTGGGTAATGGAGAGTGTGAATTTACAGTTTGGTCTCCGCTATTAGATAGCGTCACGGTAAAAATTTTGACGCCAGAACAGCAGTTAATTCCCCTCAAGCCTCAGTCTGAGGGATACTGGCACACGAAAGTCAACGATGTGTATCCGGGTACGCTTTATCGCTATGTCTTGAATGGCCAAGACAACTTTGCCGATCCGGCGTCGCAGTATCAACCGGAAGGGGTGCATGGGCCATCGCAAATTATCGATCGTCATTTTGAGTGGACTGATGAAGGATGGGCGGGTATTCCCGTCGAGTCGATGATTTTCTATGAAGTTCACGTTGGGACATTCACGCCGGAAGGAACTTTCACCGCCATCATTCCCCGTTTACCGGAACTGAGGGAACTGGGAATTAACGCTATTGAAATCATGCCCATTTCCCAGGTTCCGGGAGACACTCATATTGAGGCTTCTTTGGCATATCGCAACTGGGGTTATGATGGCGTTTATCCTTTTGCTGTCCAAAATTCCTATGGTACTCCAGCCGAACTCAAGCAACTGGTAAATGCTTGCCACCAAAATAATATCGCCGTTGTGCTGGATGTGGTATATAACCACTTTGGGCCAGAAGGCAACTATATGAGTCAGTTCGCGCCTTACTTTACTAAAACCTATAAAACGCCGTGGGGCGAAGCGCTGAATTTCGATGACGCCCATAGTCAGGGTGTGCGAAATTATTTTATTGAAAATGCGCTTTACTGGTTGGGCGAGTTCCATATTGATGCATTGCGGCTGGATGCGATTCAAGCAATTTACGACTTGGGCGCGAAGCATTTTTTATGGGAATTGGCGGAAGCAGTTCATCATTTCTCACAACAAGGGCAAAGATGGAAACGCCATCTAATTGCCGAAAGTGACTTGAATAATCCGCGAATAATTAGTCCAGTAGAATTGGGTGGATATGGACTCGATGCTCAGTGGAGTGATGATTTTCACCATTCATTGCACGCACTGTTGACAGGCGATCGCCAAGGATATTATCACGATTTTGGGAAATGTGCTGATTTAGCAAAAGCTTATAGCGATACTTTTGTCTACGATTGGAAATACTCCCCCGATCGCAAACGATTTCATGGCGTATCTTGCCGCGATCGCCCTTTATCACAGTTTACAGTCTGCATTCAGAATCACGATCAAATCGGCAATCAAATGAAAGGAGAACGCCTCAGTCAGCGGATCTCTTTTGAAGGATTAAAGTTAGCTGCTGGCGCTGTGCTGCTGTCGCCCAACTTACCCCTGTTATTTATGGGAGAAGAATACGGCGAAACAGCACCCTTCATTTACTTTGTCAGTCACTCCGATCCCGATTTAATTCAAGCAGTTCGAGCCGGACGCAAACAAGAATTTGAAGCATTTCACTTTGCAGACGATCCCCCAGACCCGGAATCGGCAGAAACTTTCTTAAAGTCTAAACTTAATTGGGAATTACGCAATGAAGGTAAGCACAAAGTTCTGTGGGATTGGTATCGTCAGTTAATTAATTTGCGGAAGACACATCCAGCCCTTCTCAACCAAGACCGCAATTTCATCGAAGCGACTAGCGATGAAGAGAAGGAGTTGGTCATTGTGCGGCGTTGGTGTGAATCGAGTGAAATAATATTTGTGATGAATTTCAATTCGTCGGCGGTGACAGTAACTTTGCCGTTTGAGCAAAATGCTAATAAATTGTTAGACTCGGCTGATACCTCATGGTCTGGACATGGTTCCCAAGCCCCTGAACATCTGTCTGTGAGCCAAGAAGTGAAATTGCAACCTACTAGTTTAGTACTCTATGAAAAAGGATGAGGGGGAGAGTTATAGCAAAGTGCTGAGTGCTGAGTGCTGAGTGCTGAGTGCTGAGTAAAAAGCCAGTAATTTCAGGGTTTTGAGCAATCACCAATGTCCTAACTGCCTTGGCGGTTGCTATAGAATTTAAAGTTTCAGCCTAATAAGCTTAACGTTCGAGCAAAAAGGCTTAACGTTTAAGCAAAAAGGCTTAACGTTCGAGCAAAAAGGCTTAACGTTTAAGCAAAAAGGCTTAACGTTCGAGCAAGAAGGCTTAATGTTCAAGCAAGAAGGCTTAATGTTCAAGCAAGAAGGCTTAACGTTCAAGCAAGAAGGCTTAACGTTCGAGCAAGAAAGCTTAACGTTCAAGCAAGAAGGCTTAACGTTCGAGCAAGAAGGCTTAATGTTCGAGTCAAAAGGCTTAACGTTCGAGTCAAAAGCTTGAAACTCCTCCACCTCGCAATAGGTTTCAGATAAGATCCCCCCGCCTGCGGCGACCCCCTTAAAAAAGGGGTAAAAATCAAAAAAAGCCCCCCTTTTTAAGGGGGGTTGGGGGGATCTTTGAGAGACAAACATGTTAACCGAACCGTATCGCCCCATCTCTCATTAGAACAAACTCATGCGAATTCCCACCGCCACTTATCGAATTCAGTTTACACCTCAGTTTGGCTTTGACAACGCTAAAGCGATCGCAGCTTATTTAGCAGATTTAGGTATTTCTGATTTATATGCCTCCCCCATTTTCAAGGCACGATCCGGGAGTACACACGGCTACGATATAGTAGATGCCACTCAACTTAACCCAGAATTGGGAACTAATGAATCCTTTGATGCATTAGTTGATGAAATCCAATCCCTTGGTATGGGCTGGTTACAAGATATTGTGCCCAACCACATGGCCTATAGTAGCGAAAACGATTACTTGATGGACATATTGGAACATGGCCCAGATTCCAGCTATACCGACTACTTCGACCTTTCTTGGAATACTCCCTTCGGCGATCGCCAAGAGCGAATTCTCGCGCCACTACTGGGAGATTTCTATGGTACATCCCTGGAAAACGGACACATTCAACTGCAATATGAACAAAACGGTTTAACTGTCAACTATTACAGCTTAAAACTGCCGTTGCGGTTAGAGTCTTACACAAAAGTTATCACTCAGAATTTGGGTAGACTCACGCGCACACTGGGACGCAATCACCCCGATTTTATTAAGCTATTGGGGATTCTCTACATTCTTAAAAATGTGCCCTCAGAGGTTGCGGGAAAACAGCGACAAGACCAAATCGCATTTATTAAAGGATTAGTTTGGGAACTCTACACCACAAACGATACTATCCGCGAGTTCATTGACGAAAATATCCAAACTTTCAACGGAGAACCGGGCAATTCCGAAAGCTTTAACCTCCTAGATGATTTACTGAATGACCAATTTTTCCGTCTCGCCTTCTGGAAGGTTGGTGCAGAGGAAATGAATTACCGCCGTTTCTTTACTGTTAACGAACTAATTTCCGTTAAAGTTGAAGAAGTGCGGGTTTTTAATAATACTCATAGCCTCATTCAAAAGCTGGTTGAGGAAGGCAAGTTTACAGGTTTACGCATCGATCATATTGATGGACTTTATAACCCAATCCAGTATCTCGAAAGGCTGCGAGAAAAAATGGGTGATGTTTATATCACTGTTGAGAAGATTTTAGAACTTAGCGAAGAACTACCAGAGAATTGGAGAATTGAAGGAACATCTGGATATGACTTTCTCAACTATGTAAATGGCGTATTTTGTCAAACAGAAAATCAATCGCAGTTTGATAAAATATACCAGAACTTTATCGGTTCAAGAGCAGATTATGCCTCAGTAGTCAAGGATAAAAAGCACCTAATACTAGAAAAGAATTTAGCAGGTGACATTGACAGTTTGGCTCTTTTATTAAAAAATATCTCCAGCAAATATCGCTATGGCAATGATTTTACGCTGAATGGATTAAAAAGAGCGATCGCTGAAGTATTGACACTGTTCCCGATTTACCGTACCTATATTACGCCCGATGGAATTGGAGATAGCGATCGCGCTACCATTCAAGAAGTAATTAGCCAAGCCAAAGAACAAACGCCCCTGTTACAGCACGAACTGACCTTTATTGAAAAGTTAATGCTGCTAGAGTTTGATAATTCTCTGACTCAAACAGAACGCGAACAATGGATATATTTCGTCTTGCGAATGCAGCAATACAGCGGCCCACTAATGGCCAAAGGCGTAGAAGACACCTCTTTATATGTTTACAATCGCTTGCTGTCGTTGAATGAAGTAGGAGGTAATCCTGGTCATTTTGGGATAGACTTAAGTAAATTTCACGCCTTTAACCAAAAGCACCAAGCAACCTGGCCCCACACAATGAACACCACCGCCACCCACGACACCAAACGCGGCGAAGATGTGCGGGCCAGATTGAATGTCCTCTCAGAAATTCCCAATGAGTGGGATCAGCAGGTAAATACTTGGAGCGCCATGAATCAAGGATATCGTAGCGAAGGCTTTACTAACCCCTACGGTGTACGCCACGGATTTGCTATGCCCGATCGCAACGATGAGTATTTTATCTATCAAACCCTAGTAGGGGCGTTTCCCTTTGCAGAAGATGAATATGCATCCTTCATAGAACGGGTGAAAGACTATATAATTAAGGCAATTAGAGAAGCGAAAGTCCATACAGCATGGTTACGACCTGATAGCAGGTATGAAGAAGCTTGTACCTCCTTTATTGACAAGGTACTCGACCCTTCGATCTCCGGGGAATTTCTAGAAGCCTTTCGTCCCTTTCAACAGCGAATTGCATACTATGGTATATTCAATTCCCTTTCCCAAACTCTGCTAAAGATTACTGTACCCGGCGTACCCGATTTATACCAAGGAACAGAACTTTGGGAACTGAGTTTAGTCGATCCAGACAATCGCCGTCCCGTGGATTTTGAACAGCTACGTACTTACTTAAGCGCCATCCGCGAACAGGTAAAAACAGACGTTCTTGGATTAATTCAGGAGTTACTAAACGACAAAACAGACGGCAGAATCAAACTGTTTTTAACGGCTCAATTACTCCAAGCCAGAACAAACTATGTCTCATTATTCCAGGATGGCGACTATCTGCCATTAGAAGTTAAGGGAACCTACGCCAATCACATTATCGCCTTTGCGCGGCGGGAGGGGAATCAAACAGCGATCGCGATCGCACCCCGCTTTTTAACTAGCCTCATCCAGCCAGGAGATAATCCTTTGGGCGAGTCAGTTTGGCAAGATACGCACCTGCAATTACCATCTGGAACTTCCTTCTCTGGCAAAAACGTCCTGACTCAGCAATCCTTAAAGGCTAAAGAAACATTATCTATCGCAGCAGCCCTCGCCCATTTTCCAGTTGCGCTGTTAGTCAGTGATTAAGGGGGACTGGGGACTGGGGAGGCAGGGGAGGCAGGGGAGGCAGGGGAGGCAGGGGAGGCAGGGGAGGCAGGGGAGCAGGGGAGCAGGGGGGACAAGGAGGAATTATTGAAAATCTCTCTTTTGTCTCCCCCTTCTTCCTTGTCTCCTTTGTCTCTTCTCCATGCCCAATCCCCAATCCCCAATCCCCAATCCCTTTTTCCGAGTACTGATACTGATCTCGAAATTGCGAGTTGTGAGCTAGTAATGAAATAGGAGTTGCAGTCTCATCCAGACTTACCTTGATAGAGCTACTCCCTGTTTTTAGTTCTTAGTCTCTATTCCTCAGCCCCTCATTTTAAATTTTGAGATGAATTATGACTACTCCAGTTTACACCGACACTCCACCAGCACTTACCACCACGCAGATTGAAGCTGTGCGCCTTCATATCAAAAAAACGTGGATAACCTTAATGCGATCGCACAAACACTTATTACAATCTGCAAAGGATACCAAACTAGACCACAAAAAAGACACTCCCTGGATTATCTACATTTCCCCCTCAGAAGATTGTCCCAATATTCAGAGTGTGTTAGAGCGATCGCTATCTCCAAAAGATATGCAACAGCTAGAAATTCGCACTTTGCCGACGGAAGTCGAAGCGATTAAAGAGCATGGGTTACTATACCTACCAGGGCCTTATGTCGTACCAGGTGGCCGCTTCAACGAAATGTATGGCTGGGACAGCTACTTTATATTACTGGGACTATTGCATGATGGGGAATTGGAGCTAGCGCAAAGCCAAGTTGAACAACTGCTGTACCAGGTGCAGCATTACGGCATCGTCCTCAATTCCAACCGGACTTATATGCTGTCGCGATCGCAGCCCCCTGTCCTGAGTATGATGGTTTTGGCGTTATTCCAGCACACCCAAGATGAGGAGTGGTTGAGGGCAACCGTACCCTTGTTAGAGCAGTTTTACTATTATTGGGTAGTACCGCCCCATTTGAATGCTGCAACCGGCTTATCCAGATTTTATGCCTTTGGGGAAGGCCCCGCGCCAGAAGTTTTGTTTTCCGAGCGAGATGAGCAGGGAAAAAGCCACTACGATCGCGTCAAGGAATATTACCAAAGCTTTGAGGTTGAGGATTACGATGTCAGTCTTTACTACAATCGCGAAAAAGACGAACTGACCAATCTATTTTACAAGAGCGATCACACCATGCGCGAGTCCGGTTTTGATATCACCAACCGATTTGGCCCCTTCAGTGCTGATATCCTCCACTACGCTCCTGTGTGCTTAAACAGTTTCCTGTATCAGGTAGAACAAGATTTAGCGAAAATTAACTATATATTGGGGAACGAACAACTGCAACAACAATGGAGCGATCGTGCAGATATTCGCCGCGATCGCATCGATCAATTTCTCTGGGATGAAGAACAAGGATTATATTTCGACTATCATTTCCAGAGTGGAAAACGCCGCCGCTACGAATTTGCCACCACGTTTTATCCTCTCTGGTTGGGAATTGCTTCTCCAACTCAAGCCAAACGTGTCGTCAAAAATCTTTCTTTATTTGAAGCCCCAGGTGGAATTTTTACCAGTACTCGTGTCACCGGCAACCAGTGGGATGCTCCCTTAGGTTGGGCACCATTGACATTAGTTGCCGTCCAGGGACTTCACCGCTATGGGTATCATACAGAAGGCGATCGCATTGCCAACAAATTTCTCGCTATGGTAATTAAAGAATTCGAGCGTCACAATACCCTAGTTGAGAAATATGATGTTGAACGCTGTTCTGCCAACGTTTCCGACGAAATCTGCTTTGGGTATAGCTCTAACGAAGTTGGTTTCGGCTGGACAAATGGAGCCATTCTGGAACTTTTAGCAATTGCAGAGAAAAAAGTTTAACAAAGTTTGGGGGTTTAAGTCCCCTGTCTCTATAGACACTTTTGTTTTGTGTCGGGGTTAAATCCCCGTTACAAAACGTAATTGCGAATTGCGAATTGCGAATTGCGAATTGGTTTAACGTGAGTTCGACGGATAGGAAAGCACAAAAAGCTTGCTATGTATGAATTT